>NZ_CAXLMO010000055.1:0-13497 GCF_964187635.1 Candidatus Seribacter sulfatis
AAAAGCAATTATCCCAGTCACTGCCATCACCCCAAACAGGATGGCATTAAAGAGGGAGACTAGTCGTCGTTTTTTCAAGTAAAATTATGCCTTGGAGGGAATTATGGCCCCGTGATTTTGAAGAAGTCCGTGAATCTTGGATAAGGGAACCTTAAGAGGCGTAGTGTTCGATTCTGCTGCCAGTGCAGCGGTTGCCCCGGCTGCCTGTCCCATTCCCATACAGGCGGCCTGTACCCGCAGACCTGAGTTGGCAAGACGATCACTGCTGACACATCTTCCAGCCACGATAATATTTTCACTTCCTTTGGGGATCAGGGCACGCAAGGGAACCGTGGGTACAGTTCCACGTTTTAAAGGCTTGGGTCTTACCCCCGTGCGGGTGTGCAGATCAACGGGGTAAAAAGCATAGGATACTGCATCATCAAAATGACGTCCTGAGGTGTAGTCTTGAACCGAGATAAGAGTTTCTCCGAGGATACGGTAGCTTTCCCTAAATCCGGTCTCGGGCTGTAAGTGCATCAGGCGTTTTTTATCTCTTCTGACTTTTTCTAAAATTGTTTTTCTTCCCGTCAGGTTGGCCAAGGTGGCAGTGCGCGAATTGGTGGAGTCGGCCCCATGCACATAGAGCCTGTGGAGTTGTTTACTGGCTGGGTTATGAGAACTGCCCATTTGATAAAGGTAAGACCCCGGTTGTCTTTCCTTCTCGCGGAGTCTTTCAAATCCAAGCATTCCCACAACTTCCGCTCCTCCGGTACAGTCTACAATTTGCTTGCAAAGAACCCTGCGCTTGGTCCCAAAGCCGACACAGTCCACCTGCCATCCTTTATCGGTTTTAGTAACCTTGGAAGGGAATTCGTAATATGCGATGCCTACACTCGCTTCGCGGCATTTTTCTTCGGCCAATAAGGCAAAAATAAATTGATTAATTTGGATTTGATTATGGTGGTGAGACCGGGGAACTTTTGAAAAATCAGGAAACTTGCCTCCATCCAGTTCCACACTTTCTTTAATGAGTTCCCATCCGATCCCAGCGATCACTTGTTTGCCCCAGGCATCAAACAATCCAGGGTAGGCGACGCCCCCAGTGGTGGTGGTGCCACCCAGTTGAAAGCTTCTTTCGACCAATAGAGTTCTAGCTCCTGCTCGGCCAGCTTGCAGTGCTGCGGTGATACCAGCAGATCCGCTCCCCACAACCAGAACGTCAACTTCATTGATGATTTCTGGTTCAAAATCCTCAACGCCGTTCTCTACGGAGGCATGGGCAGTTGAAGCAACGCTCAAGCCAGCAAAAGTGGAGGCTCCAAGTATAGACTTTTGAATAAAATTACGGCGTGGGTTTGTGATAGAAGATTTTTCAGATTCTGTCATGAAAATTAGAATATAATAAATTTAAGGCCTTGAGGGGGAGATTTCTTAGATTTTAAAATAAAGTGTGAAAAGAAATAAGCAAGAAAGAGTACCGCTATTGTGCCCAAATCAGCTTTCGAGGTCATCACGATCGAAAAAGTCTTACAGGTTTCACTTTTTGTAAAATTTTTCAACCAGCCAATGTTTACATTCATTCATACTTTTCGTTGAAACCTGTATTCAAAAGGGTCAGAGCAGAGGTTTTCAATCCACTAAAACTACAGGTATAAGAATGGGTGGAAGGGAACCAAGGAGGTATGAAAATATATAAATATGAGTGTAGGATAAGGCCAAGTAAAGTAAGACGAAGCTTGCTCCCTCTATCGCAGTGACTGAAAAACGATCGATGTTAGGCGAAGGGATTCGGGAATACGAAAAGTTAGCTTTCCATCCCTCACCTGTATGAGATCTGTATCCCCGGATGTCTTGTTCAGTCGGTAGCCGGTCTTTGGTTCTACATCCTCGGTCGTCCATTGCACCTGCACATCTTCTCCTTCCGCGAACCCTTCACCGACAAAATGTCCATCCCGATTGTATCGTTTTCCTCTTTGTATCGTTGCAGGGATGGAAACGGTCAGGTCTGTTGGGTCGTTTTTCGCTTTCCTTCGAGCGGCTAGGGCGATGAAACGATTTGCGGTACGATCGTATGAACACATACGCATAAAGTCTTTATCCTCAGCTCCACTGAGCACAATATTATTGCCTGCCTCTCCAGCTATTGCATGGTGCACGCACTCGTTCTGCCCTGCAGATAGTTGGGCAAACCAACGCCAAATATAATAATGCGTATGATTTGGGTCGTCGGCCACGGCATAGGGGGCACCAAACTTACCTTTAACTATCGCGGGAGAATCGTTGTTGATTGTAAACTTTTCGTCACTCCCCATCAGGTTCAACTTGCGGGTGGCAATTGCCGGGCCTCCAGTAAAGTTGGGGTTAAGCTTTTCGCCTAAACGAGCGAGCCTCCCATTATAATCGAGCCGCTTGGTGAGTCCCATGGTCCAGGCACTGTTATTGTCGGTCCATGGAAGATTGGCTAAACTCAGACCTCGCTGTATGCATTCCCCCAAAATTCGCAGAGTTGATTCGACTGTATCCCCGCTTCCTTCGGGTCCGTGAACCGTGCGCTTCCCATCCCAACATATCCAACTTTCTGCAGCGACGATTCCCTTGTCGGAATAGCCTTCCTCATGGAGGCGGCGGTCCATGTATTCGATTTGACTCCAAACCGAAGTTACCCAGGTTGGAATACCTCCCCCCCAACCGTTATTAAAATCACTGAGGTTGAGTGCGAAGTTATCGATCATACCCATCAGTTCCGCCGATTCCAATTGCACATTATACCACTTTTTACAATCGCGCGAAGGGGAGAGACCAGCGGTGGATACGACTTTGATATCTCCCGTTTCTTTCTCATAGTCCCGGATCGCCCGTGCCGCCGGCAGCATGAACAAGTTCATTAATTCATCCCAGGACCCATCCCAATACTTGGGATGATTGGCCTCGTGAAAGATGGCGTAGTAATCCACATCCTCACCGAACCACTCCACAGTTGCCTTAACCATCTCATAGATTGCCTGGTCATCGGGCGGCAATTTATTGAAATCAGGGTAAGTCTTTCCGCCATTCATCCACAAGGGTACCTGCCAGAGTACCAGCTCCGTTTTGATGCCTCTTGCTTTGCATAGTTTGACCGCATGCCTGATAGCGAGAGCATCTTTTGATGGATGATTCGCATAATCCAGGTTTTTTTTCTGCGGGAGGGTGTGGAGTGACATGTACCAGAAACTCGCATAGCTGGTCACTTTACCCAGCTCCCGCTCGATATCGGCCTCTGAATTTTTGGGTTGGTTTGGATACGGCTGCCAGCGGAAGCCGACATGCACATGATTGCGGGTTGCTTCGTAGGCAGGGGCTAGGCCCTCGCGGTCAAAAAAACCCACTATTCCGGGCCCTTCCCGATCCTGGGGGTCTTCAGGGATCAGTGAGTTCTTTCCAAGGCAAACGAAACTGGTGCTGCCCGCCAAAAATAGAAGCCTACAAAAATTAAATATTCGCATCCACACACAACCATCCTTCTGAATATTCAATTGATTGCAAGTTTTAGAATTCTTTCAGACTAATATTTCCCAAGTGGAGCTCGTGATCATGTTATTGAGATGCAGGGAATAATTTTTCAATCATACATAAGCCTGATTGTTGAACTAGTAGCATGGAACTCCCCAGTTTTTGATGTAGTTGTACGCCGCTTGAATCTTGAATAGTTTACCAAAAAGGAATGAAAGAGGATCGGGATAGTGATCCTTTTGATCATTGGGATCAAAACTTTTTGGGTTACGCAATCAGCGACTTAACCACATGGGAATGATCCACACCCGTCAGTTTCCAGTCAAGTCCCTGATGTTTGACGGAAAAGAATTGATGCTTGATTCCAAGTAAGTGGAGCATGGTGGCATGCATGTCGTGTACATGAACTTTATCTTTTACTGCATGGTAGCCAAGTTCATCGGTTTCTCCGTATCCAAACCCTCCCTTTACTCCCCCCCCGGCCATCCACATGGAAAAGCCTTTAATATGGTGGTCGCGACCAGCTTCTCCTTTACCCTGAAACATAGGAGTTCGGCCAAATTCTCCGCCCCAAACGACCAGGGTATCATCGAGCATGCCCCGTTGTTTGAGATCCTGAATGAGTGCCCATGTAGGTTTGTCGGTAAGGCCACAACAGGTATCCATGTACTTCTCTAACCCGCCATGGTGATCCCATCCACGGTGATAAAGATGAATAAACCGGACACCTTTTTCGGCAAGTTTACGAGCAAGAAGGCAATTGGAAGCATAGGAACCATCTCCTGGTTTAGCACCGTACATGTCAAGGATATGCTGGGGTTCCTTGGACACATCCATTAGTTCAGGAACGGATGTCTGCATTTTAAAGGCCATTTCATAGGCAGCAATCCGGGTATCGGTCTCGGGATCATTAATCGCCTGATTACGATGACGGTCGAGAGTTGTAATTGCATTGACCAATTTTTTTTGGTGCTCTGCGCTTACGCCTTTAGGATTTCGGACATATTGTACTGGGTCTCCGGTTGAATTGAATTCCACTCCCTGAAAACGGCTGGGTAAGAAGCCCGCTGACCATTGGCGAGAAGCAATGGGTTGAGGATTGCGTCCACCCACGCTGGTCATGACCACAAAACCGGGTAAATCTTCGGCAACACTTCCTAAGCCGTAGTTTACCCATGATCCCATCGACGGACGTCCACTGATTACAGATCCGGTATTCATGAACGTGTGTGCAGGATCATGGTTGATCTGTTCAGTAACCATAGAACGAATAATGGAAATGTCGTCGGCCATTTTCGCAGTCCATGGAAGATAATCACTAATGTACTGTTCTCCTTTTCCGTATTTTTTAAATTTGGTCAAGTGGCCCTGAACTTTAAGTTCTTTTCCCTGTAACTGAGCAATAGGTTGACCTTGGGTGAAGGACTCGGGCATGGGTTTTCCGTTGAGCTCATCAAGTTTAGGTTTGTAGTCAAAGGTTTCCAAGTGAGAAGGTCCGCCTGCCATGCATAGAAAAATGACCCGCTTGGCCTTGGCTTTGGGGAGCAGGTACATGGGTTGGTCTGCGTCCTTGGCCATTAGTGTATTAAGTGCTGCACTGCCCAGACTTAAACCGGAACCGGCGAGGAAAGCCCTCCGGTTAATCATGTTCGGATTCATTGGAATATTCATCGTCTTAAATTGGTTTCGGCAAGATTGAGGATAGCACGAGCAAGGGGTGTCCAAGATTCCGCACTGGCGGAGTTACGATCATCGATCAATTGTGCCAGGGTGTTTTCTTCAAAAGAATCGGGGGGGCGGGACAGGGCTACCTCAAATGCGAAGGCCAGACGATTTCCAAAGGAGTCCCCCCCGCGCTTTACAATCTTTCCGGCAAAAGACTTGGCTGCTTTCAGAAATGTGGGGTCGTTCAGTAAAACCAGTGCAGCCAATGGAGTATTGGACTGTGGTCGTTGGGTGGTGCATTCCTCACGACTGGGTGCGTCAAAGGCTTTCATCATGGGATGAAGAAACTGCCTTTGCCAGTGAACATAAAGTCCCCGGCGCCACTGGGCTTCTCCGGTGTCAGCTGTGTATTTTCTTTGAGGGAAGTTGAGGTGCCGGTAATAACCACCGGGCTGAAAGGGCTTCACGCTGGGGCCACCAATTGTAGGAACTAAAAGACCGCTAATAGCCAGAGTATTATCCCGGATGAATTCTGCAGGCAGTCGTTGGGCAACCTGGAAACTTTGGTAACCTTCCCCAGGCAGCGTGGCTTGGCGATAGGTGCGGCTTAGCATGATATCCTTGATGAATGCTTTAATATTCCATTGTTTGTCAATCAGTGAGAGTGCAAGATTATCTAGTAATTCGGGGTGTTCAGGGGGGGTGCCTTGTCCGCCAAAATCAGTAAGATCAGGTGCCAATCCTTTGCCAAATAGAAGATACCAGATCCGATTGGCGAGCACGCGGGCATTAAGCTTTCCTTTTCCATTTTTAGGATCGGTCAGCCAGTTGGCCAAGTCCAGGCGATTAAGCCGATCTTTATTGGATTTGATTTGGCCGAGAAACTCAGGCACTGCGGGAAGGACAAAGGGGCCGCTTTCATCCATCCAGTTCCCTCTGGGTAATACACGCATGTTTCGGGGTTTTACGGCTTGAGAAATCATTGTGGGTCGACCCATTTTCTCAATTTCGACCTTTTCCCTACGAATCTTTCGGTATCTGGCCAGTTCCTGTTCACCTGCGAGTTTGGAAATTTCTTGATTCAAGTTACCCAGTTTATTTTGTAGATCCTGCTTATCTTTTTCTTTGGCTTTCTTCAGCGTTGAGATGAGCCTGTTCTTGCGGTTCTGAAATTCCTGGAATTTCTTTTGGTTTGCAGGGGGAACTAGGGCATTCATCTCCTTTTGCAGGTGTTGAATTCTGGCCAGGTTTTCGGGGTTGTGAATGATGATTTCTGGAGGGCGCTTGGTGGGCAGGGAATTTCCATTGAATCCACGATCCCCAATATCGGCAAAAAATGCAGCCAAGGCATAATTATCTTTGATGGTGTAGGGGTCGTACTTATGATCGTGACATTGGGCACAACCAACGGTGGCTCCCATCCAAACCTCGGAAACATTACGCACCCGATCAGCGGCATAGATGGCATCATATTCCTTGATTTGTAAGCCACCTTCATGGGTAGTCTGCAGTAGACGATTGTACCCCGATGCGACTTTTTGTTGAGTTGTAGAGCCGGGGAGAAGATCGCCAGCTAATTGTTCACGGGTGAACTGATCAAACGGCATATTTTGATTGAATGCATTGATCACCCAGTCCCGGTAGGGTGAAATGTTATGGGGTTGATCTCCGTGGTACCCCACCGTGTCTGCATAGCGAACAAGATCCAACCAATACGCTGTCATACGTTCACCAAAATGAGGGGAGGCTAGGAGATCATCGATTAGAGATGCGTACGCTCGAGGGGAAGGGTTGGTGGCGAAATTTGTAACCTCTTGTGGCGTGGGTGGAAGTCCCGTTAGATCGAAATGTAGGCGGCGGACAAGAGTGATGGGGGCAGCATCGGGGGCTGGTTTTAATTGATTCTTCTTGATGTCTGCGAGGGTGAATCGGTCGATCCAATGAGTAGGCCAATTTGAGTCAATTACTTGAGGTTGAGAATGTTTGACCGGATCCACATAGGCCCAATGATCCGCCCAAATGGCTCCTTCTTTAATCCATTGCTCGAGCATTTCTTTTTCTCTCTGAGACAGGGGTTTCCCGATTTCAGGTGGGGGCATGAGTTCCTCCTCATCATCTGAATGAATCCGGTAGATCATTTCACTTTCATCGGGTTTGCCGGCAACAATCGCCATTAAGTCCTCGTGTTTGGCATCATTTTCGATATCGAGGCGAAGATCTGCTTTACGTCCATGTTCGTCTGGTCCATGACAGGAAAAACACTTATCCGAAAGGATAGGCCGTACATCCCGATTAAAGTCGAGAGGGTTGGACCATCCAAAGAAAGGGAAGATGAAAATTAGGAGAAGTTTTTTCATTAGTAGGTATACATGTGTAAAGCGTATGTGCACTTATTTGGAAGTCAAGATCACCTTAGGCGATTATTCCCTTTTTAATGTGTCCATGAACATCGGACAAGCGGAAGCGCCGCCCCTGATAGCGGTAAGTTAATTTAGTGTGGTCAATTCCGCAAAGGTGAAGAATCGTTGCTTGCATATCGTGAATGTGGACTGGGTCCTTGGTTATATTCCATCCGAATTCATCCGTTTCTCCGTATGTGCTTCCGGGTTTCACTCCGCCCCCCGCCATAATCCAACTGAAGGCCCGGCCGAAGTGATCCCGACCCGTTGGTTTCTTTGGGTCGCCTGAACGGTACTGCCCGAATGGAGTACGGCCGAATTCACCGCCCCAGATGACAAGGGTATCCTTGAGCATATCCCGATCCTTCAGATCTTGAATTAGGGCGGCAGTGGGGGCGTCGGTGGCGTTACATTGTTTTTCAAGTTGGGTAAATAGATTGCTGTGCTGGTCCCATCCGGAATGCATCAACTGGACAAATCGTGTTCCTCTTTCGAGCAGACGGCGTGCGGTCAGGCAGTTGCTAGCGAAGGTCCCTCGTTGCTCGACATCTGGACCGTACCGTTTGATCACATGTTCGGGTTCCTGCTTGAAATCGAGCAGTTCTGGCACGCTGGTCTGCATCCGGAATGCCATTTCATACTGAGCAATTCGGGTGTTGATTTCAGGGTCTCCGTATTCGGAATGATGGGCCTGATTTAACTTGGCAATATTATCGAGTAGTGAACGGCGGCCTTTTGAGGAAATTCCTTCTGGATTATTTAAATAAGGAACAGGAGCACCCGTACTGCTGAACTTAACTCCCTGATATTTGCTTGGTAAAAATCCGCTTCCCCAATAATAGTCATAAAAAAGTTGGCCACAGGTTTTGCCTTTATCGGTGGAGGTCATGACCACATAGGCAGGAAGATCTTCTGATTCGCTTCCTAATCCGTAAGTGAGCCATGCTCCCATACTTGGCCGACCGGGGATTTGAGAACCGGTTAGTGTAAAGGTGACTCCGGGTGCGTGGTTCACCGCTTCGGTATTTAGACTACGGACAATACAGAGGTCATCCGCCAAGTTTCCTATATGGGGGAGCATAGAACTGATCTCGGTTCCGCATTTTCCGTATTTTTGATAAGGTTTGATTTCCGGGACGCAGGGCCAGGCTTTATAACTGGAGGACATCGTAGAGAGACGGGTGTCTCCTCGAACAGAGACGGGTATGTCTTTACCTGCCATCTTCTTAAGCATCGGTTTCGGGTCGAGCAGGTCAATATGGGAAGGGCCTCCTCCCTGCCAAAGTACGATCACCCGCTTAGCTTTGGGTGGGAAGTTTGGAAATGAGAAACCGCCAACAGTTTTGCCCATCGCTTGGTCCTGGTTGAGTAGTCCAGCAAGAGCGGCCAATCCTATACCAGTTGATCCTTTACCTAAAAAACTGCGACGGGTTTCACTCTGTAATGGAAAGCGAGGATGAGATTCGATCATGGTAAGAAAATTATTCGCGGGTGAGAGACTGGTCGAGATTAAGGATGCCCAGACAGGTAACTGTAAGGGCGGCATGTTCTTCATGGTTATAATGCTGAGCATGCTTTGCCTCGCCGACATTCAACAGTGCCTTTGCCTCCCCAGGTTCTTCGCGGTAAATGGCAAGTTGTTCATTATAGGTATTTGCGAGGATTTGCATTTGGGCGGGGGTGGGAAACTTCGATGTGACTAGTCGAAAGGCATATTCCAAGCGTTCAGATAAACGGTTCGAATGCTTGATCGCCCTTTCGGCCAAAAAGCGTGATGCCTCGACCCAAGTCGGGTCATTCAGGGTGGTCAGAGCATGGAGGGGGGTGGTTGTTCGTCCGGGCTTAACCCGGCAAGCTTGACGATCGGATGAGTCGAACATATTGGCCGGTCCAACGGTGCGACGCCAAAAAGTGTAAAGGCTTCGGCGGTATAGATCATCACCTGACGATTTAGGGTAATCGAAATTTCTTTCTTTGGTAATCGCAAGGGCTTCCCAAACTTTTTCGGGTTGGTAGGGGTAGACGGGTTGTCCGCCAATTTTCGTTGCAAGTAATCCGCTGTTGGTGAGTGCCCAATCGCGCAGAATCATTGAAGGCATACGGAAACGACTGGCTCGGCTGGCCAGGCGGTTTTCGGGGTCATTTTCTCTGTGCCAATCATTCATTTGGCTCGATTGTCGATAGGTGGAACTGGTGACAATGAGGCGGTGCATTTTTTTCTGACTCCAAGCAAGATCCTGAAATTCGACGGCCAACCAGTCAAGTAGATCAAGATGCAGGGGGTATTCACTTTGTACTCCCAAATCTTCGGATGTTTTGACCAGTCCCGTCCCAAAGAATCTTTGCCACATACGATTTACTTGAACGCGAGCAGTAAGAGGATTCTCCCGGTCGACCAACCATTTTGCCATCCCCAGACGATTCTTGGGGAGCCTTTCCTTCATTTTGGGAAGAAATCCGGGGGTGGTGAATGATACCTTTTCGCCTTTTTTAAGGTATTCACCACGTTGAAGGATGTGGGTCTCCCTCTTTTTCCTGTCATCCATTACCATCACCTTGGGTACCTGGTCCCCTTTGTAATTATTTAGTTGTTTTTCGAATCTTTTGATCTGTTGGTTGAGTTTGTCTTTTTCCTTGGACTCATTCGGGTTAAGAAATGTGATCAAGGCAGTGTTTTGGTCTTTATTAAATTTTTCAAAAGAGGAGGGCAGGGTTGCTTCCCATTTAGGCGTTGGCGTGCTTTCCCCTTTCTTTGCCCAAATAGGTTGTCTTTGTGAGTTATAGGCGACCACCCAAAAATTTTTAAGTCGCTTTCCCACATTGCTATCGGTGCGGTTGAAAAATTGAATTCTATCGATCGGTTGCTCTGTGCCTAAATCAATTTCCAACCATGGATTGTTTTCCTCTTGGGTATGGGTCACTGAATTTTTAGAGAAGTCTCCGGATGTGTTACCATCGATGGCATTTTTCGCAGATCCATTGGGGTAATCACTACTTTGAGAGGCTTTTCCCTGTAGGGCCAAATTTTCCCGCTTGTTGAAAACTTGCACTTCTGCGAGATGGAGAAACCCTTTGGGGGTGTCATTGATAACTCGAACAAACTGAGCTTTGAAGGGTCCATTTCGGCTCGGTATTTTCCCGTTCGAGGATTTTTGAATGCGAGATATTTTCTGGCGAAGCTTGGCAATCCTGTCTTCGAAATCTTTGATTTTAATTTTGTTCTCTTCGGTAGGCATTTCGATGAAGGGGCTGGCTATGCGAATTCTGGACGACTGTCGGCCCGGACGTCCGCTTTCCGAGACTTGATTAAAGGCATCCATCATCCCGTAGTAATCCTGCATGGTGATCGGATCGTATTTGTGATCGTGACACTGCGCGCAGGCCACGGTTAAGCCTAGCCAGGTTGTGGATGTGACATCGATCCGGTCGAAGAGAATGACGAACCGTTGCTCTTCCGCAATGGCGCCTCCTTCCCCGTTATTTAAATGGTTACGATTAAACCCGCTGGCAATTTTCTGATCTGTGGTGGCGTTGGGTAGAAGATCGCCTGCAAGTTGCCAAATTGTGAACTGATCGAATGGCATATCTGTATTGAGAGCTTTGATTACCCAATCCCGCCAAATCCACTGGTAGGTGTCTCCGTCCTGCTGGAAACCATTGCTGTCTGCGTATCGGGCGGCATCTAACCATTCCAGTGCCATACGCTCCCCATAGTGTGGACTGGCGAGCAGGTGATCGACGACTTTTTCGTAAGCACTTGTAGAATGATCGAAGACAAAATCTTGAACTTGCTCCGGGGTAGGGGGGAGTCCAATAAGGTCGGCGTAGAGACGCTTGATTAGGGTTGTCTTTTCAGCTTCTGCTGAGGGTTGGATATTTCTTTCTTCCAACTTGGAGAGAACAAAGGAATCGATTGAGTTACGGATCCAATTTTTTTCCCGAACTTGTGGAAGATCTTTTTTCTTAGGTGCGACGAAGGCCCAGTGTTCATTGTACTGTGCACCTTCCTTGATCCATTGTTCGAGGATTATTTTCTGTTCAGATGTCAGGATCCGGTTCGATTCAGGAGGTGGCATAATTTCATCCTCATCCTCCGAATGAATTCGATAAAATAGTTCACTGGCATTTAGGTCACCGGGAACAAAAGCGTCAGAGGCAATTGCATCATCTCGGATATCCAAACGGAGATCGGCTTCCCTTTTGTTTCCGTCTACCCCATGGCAATAAAAACAGTTTTCGGACAGAATCGGCCGGATATCCCGGTTGAAGTCTAAGTTATTGGCCAGGCAGATTGAATGAACGAGTAAAATTGGGAGTAACTTTTTAATCATGGAGATATTCAATAGGAGCTAATGTTTTGACTTCTTGCAAATTTAATTTAGCTCGTTTTGAAAAAAGACTTCTTAACACAATTATTGGGAGTCAAAAAAAGAGGTTTTAAATCACTTCCCAAGATGGATATGCGGTGTAAGCCGGTGGATAATTCCTTTGATCTCGAGATGATCATGGATTTACCTATGAAAGAATGAGTAGAACTGTGAAACTAATAAAAGCGACCAAGGCACTTTCTCAATCTGTTGGATCGCTCTCTTTTGATCTGCCAACTACCTATGTCTACAATCCTTTAGAATATGCATGGGGAATCCATCGACAGTATCTTGAATTAGCCAAAGGCGGAAAAAAGAAAGTTGTTTTTCTTGGAATGAATCCGGGCCCTTATGGGATGGCCCAGACGGGAGTGCCATTTGGCGAAATTCCGGCAGTGCGGGACTGGATGGGGTTAAGAGGCGAAGTCAAGAAGCCTAACCCAGAACACCCAAAGCGTCCAGTGGACGGATTGGAGTGTGCCAAGAGTGAAGTGAGCGGTCGGAGATTATGGGGTTTGTTTTCGGAGAAGTTTCCTTCTGCCCATGATTTTTTTAATGATCACTTTGTCGCCAATTATTGCCCGTTGGTATTTATGGAAGAGAGTGGAAAAAATCGAACACCCGATAAACTGGTTGTTTCTGAAACCAAACCATTAGAGGAACTTTGTGACCAGCATCTCCAAGAAATTGTGGAAATTTTTGAGCCTGATTGGTTGGTCGGAGTGGGTGGGTTTGCAGAGAAACGAGCGACAATTGCACTTTCCGGCATGAATGTCCAGATAGGTAAAATTTTGCATCCCAGTCCAGCGAGTCCGGCGGCTAACCGCGGATGGGCAGCAGCGGCGACAAAGCAATTAATCGACCAAGGTATCTGGAAGTAAGGTGTTTTAAGGTGACTGTTCATTGTTATTAATGAGCAAGGTTTTGGAATAAAAAAATTGCTTAAATTTTAGTATCGGGCTATATCGATATTATGACATTAAGTGTTTCTTTAGAAAATGAAATTAATGACGCATCTTTGGCAGAGGCTGCGGAGTGTTTGAAGTCGCTGGCACATCCGATGAGACTTAAACTGCTTATGTTGCTGGAATCGAATCGATGGACGGTTGGTGAGTTGGCAGAAGCATGTAAGTTAAGAGATAATGTGACCTCTGAGCATTTGCGCTTAATGATGAGGTGTGGCTTTCTTTCAGTTGAAAAAGAGGGGCAGAAAACATTTTACCAAATCTCAGAGCCCCATGTTTTTTCTATTTTGGGATGTATAAAATCCCGTTTTTCTTAACCTCCTACCTGTTACTAACTCATGAAAAATTTATCTGTACAAGAATCGAATCATCAACGCCTTAAAAATACCGCAAGTTCGTTCATCGATGTTCGAACACCCGCGGAATTTCGTGCGGTACACGCTGAGAGAGCTGTGAACTATCCCATGGAATCATTTGATTTGGAACAGTTTCCGCTTTCCAAAGATGAAGAGATACATGTGATTTGCCAGTCAGGGGGGCGATCGATGAAGGTTTGTCAGAAGCTGGAAGCGGCAGGGTTTACCAAGATCGTAAATGTGGAAGGTGGAACTTCCGCATGGCAGTCGG
>NZ_CAXLMO010000056.1:0-2755 GCF_964187635.1 Candidatus Seribacter sulfatis
GAGCGTTTTCCTCTCGGTTAACGCACTTTCCCTAGGATAGCTAGAGGAGTGCTTATTTTCGGTTGTGCCAAAACCGCGCATCCCGGTTAAATCGACCTTGTACCACCGTAGCAGCTCTCGTGCTCGGTTGGTAACCTACATTAGGTTGTCTTCGGATACGGTAAGTGGCTAAATATAAAAGAACGAATTGAGATAATAGAAGATTTTACATCGTTTTGGCAAACTTTCTTTATGTCATAAAAAAATCGACCCTTTCACCAGTTCGACACCAATGAAATCTTTCCCATAATTTCATCCTCTTCAAAACAACGGTGAGCATCTTCTACCTCTTCAAAATTAAATTTTCGATTATGTAACTTGGGTTGAATAAGACCCTCTTCAATCAACTCCCCCAGTTTCCTTAAAATATTGCCATGATGAGCTCGACCCATTCCGCGAAGAAGGGGTAATAGCATAAAAACAACATGCAGGGTCAAAGACTTTATATGTACTGGGCTTAAGTCATGCTTGGCCCTTGCCGCAATAGACACTACCGATCCACCAATTTTTGCCGCAGTAAAAGAGTTGTCCAAACATTCTCCTCCAGCGGTATCAAAGACCACATCATAACCCTCTCCGTTCGTGTGAGTAGAAATGTAATCCTCAACTTTTTCTCTCTTATAATTGATAAGAACATCCGCTCCAATCTCTTTTCCAAATTTGATCTTGGCATCGGAGGATGCAGTGGTATGGACTTCAGCTGCTAAAGCTTTGGCCAATTGCAATCCAATATGGCCAACTCCACCTGCTGCGCCATGCACAAGCACTCTTTGCCCCTTCCTTACATTTGCCCTGTCTACTAAAGCATTCCAAGCAGTGATACCGACTAGTGGTAAACTAGCTGCCTCCTCCATCGTCAAATTTTTGGGGATCAAAGCAATAAGCTGAGAATCAACTGCCACAAATTCACTTAATACTCCCGGCAAGTCTCCAAAGCCCCCAACACATCCATAGACCAAATCGCCTTTTTTAAATTCTGTAACAGATTCACCTATTTGCATAATTTCCCCTGACATATCTCCATGAAGAACCGCTGGTAATGGGGGACCCACGGATAACAAACCCTTTTTTATTTTACAGTCTACCGGATTAACACTAGAGGCAGCCACCCGAACCAGCACTTGATGGGGTAAAATTTTAGGCAACGGTATTTCTGCCTTCTCAAAATTAGCTGTCTTCCCGTAAGAATTTAAAATAATTGCTTTCATATTGATTAACTTCATCTCCAAGTCGTTAGCTAATGTTACCAGTCACTATAAATCAAATTCTTTCGATAACATCATTTCTTTTAATAAAGGCTCCATTTAAAAAAACTTTTTTTCATGATTAAAAGCTTGAACCATCAATAAACTCAAAGATTAATCATTCTTATGAAATCAATTGACCAAAATCGCAGATCTTTTCTAAAACACTCCGCTTCCGGTGCCATTTTATCTACTCTTTCTTTTCCTTACATTGGAAAAGCCCAGCAATCAGCTAATGAACGCTTACGGTTCGGTGCAATCGGAGTAGGGGGCAGGGGGGCAGGAATCGCCAACAGTGCACGTCGACTCTCTGACATCGTTGCCGTGTGCGATCTGGATACCCAGCGTATAGACCGAGTTAACAAATCATTGGCACAGGGAAAAGCAAAAGGCTATGAGGATTATCGAAAAATTCTCGATCGCAAGGACATAGATTTTGTTACCATTGGTACAACTGATCATTGGCATAGCAGGATTGCTATCCATGCCATGCAGGCAGGAAAAGATGTTTACTGTGAAAAACCATTAACACTGACCATTGAAGAAGGTAAGCAAATTTGCAAAGTTACCAAGGAAACCGGACGCGTATTTCAAGTAGGCACTCAGCAACGAAGTGAAATGGGCCAAAAATTTCTTACCGCTATTGGGATTATCCGCGAAGGGAGAATCGGGAAAATCAAAAAAGTAACCTGTAATATTGGGGGTGGGCCTAAAGGTGGACCTTTCAAAAAATCAGATCCGCCATCTAATATCGATTGGAACATGTGGCTCGGACAAGCCCCTCTTGTTGATTACATTAAGGAACGCTGCCACTACCAATTCCGTTGGTGGTATGAATACTCCGGAGGAAAAATGACTGACTGGGGTGCTCACCATGTAGATATTGCCCAGTGGGCTATGCAACAGGACGGAGTAGGGCAGGGGGTTCTTTCCCTCGAACCCATCATTGGAGAACATCCCATTCCTCTCAAAAATGGAATGCCCACCAAAGACGATCATTATAACACATCTCACAACTTTCATATTAAGTGTATGTTTCCAAAAAAGATGGAGATGAATATCGTCAGCCAGTCCAAGGAAGGAAATGGTATTTTATTTGAAGGAACTAAAGGAAACTTATTTGTTTCCCGTGGAAAGCTAATTGGACCTTCGGTCGACGAACTCAAGGAAAAACCACTTTCAGCCCAAACCGTCTTGGATGTCTACAAAGGCAAGAAGACCACCAATCATATGGAAAACTTCTTTGAGTGCATGAAAGATCGCTCTGATCCGATTTCTGATGTCTACACTCACCACAATGCCATGACCACCTGCCACCTAGCCAATATCTCCATTCGACTTGGAAAAAAACTAAAGTGGAACCCGAAAAAGGAACAAATTATTGGTGATGACGAAGCAAACCAATGGCAGAAGCGCGAGCAAAGAAAAGGATTCGAAACAAATACTTAATATTTATTTAAATTTAAATAAAT
>NZ_CAXLMO010000057.1:0-21884 GCF_964187635.1 Candidatus Seribacter sulfatis
CCTGCTTTATCTTGTTAGACAAAGCACCGGCGTCATCAGTTGATTTCTCAACTTTTTTGCCTGAGGATAGTTTTTCGATGTACATCTGTCTTTCTCGTTGGATTTCTTCCATGTTACGAGATAAACGAGATGCAAAGTTATGGGCATCTGATACAATCATAATTAGTTAATTAGTTAGATATAAAATATGGTAATTAATATAAATCTAACGAAAGAATAAAATTAGGAATTAAGCACCCGGGTATATACGAGTACAAAATGATACAATGACATCCTTGTCGCTATAATTTGATAATAATCAATTTTGGGCATGTATCGTCCTGATCATGCTCCGAAAGTTTATATTAGTTCATAATACTGGGTCTTTTGGGTTTATATGCTTGTGCAATAATTTCTGAATTAATCGAAATTAATGCCAATAGAATGTAATCGAGATGTAATCTCTAAGGAGTACAAATCGAGTCCATGAAGGATAAATTATAAAGGTAGGAATTAAATGTTGTGAAATACGCTTTTATCTATCTAAAGATAAAAAGAGAGCGACCACGACTAACCTCCTGTTTTGTCGAAACCAAATTTTATAACGGTCACATCCTTGTGACATTTATTATAGTCGGATCGATTCTTAAAAGCTTTAGATTTTTTCTTTTTCTTTTACTCGCATGCCTAGAAAGTTCATAGTAACTGAAATACCATTTTTATTTGTGACCCCCCAAAAAAATATTGTAAAAGAAGGATTCCACCCTTTTGCTTTTGAGCAGTTCTTTCCTCTTCTCTTGGTTTTTAAGAACTATTCTTTCGATTTACTTAATGCAGATTGTAGAGCCGCACTCAATGTTGCACTTTTAGCGATTCCACAAGGAATGGCCTATGCATTGGTCTCTGGATTGCCTATTCAATATGGCTTATTAGGCTCCGCTGTAGCAGCAATCCTGGGCTGTTTATTTTCAAATTCCCGCTTTATTACGCTTGGACCGACTAATGCCACATCAGTCTTACTGTTTGGCGTTTTTGCCAGTTTAGGAATGATTAATCAGGACGGGATGGGAACAATTGAGGCAATTAAGATACTACCCTGGATTCTACTTTTCTCTGCCTGCTTCCTTATTCTTGCTTCGATGCTTCGAGTTTCCTTCATGATTCAATTCGTATCAAGAACGGTTATTACTGCTTATGTAACCGCCGCGGCATGCCTGATTATTGCAAACCAGACTAAACATGTTTTGGGCTTAGAGTTAGACTCCCGGGACACTATCGCTACTTTTTGGCAAATTATATATGCATCTACCAAAGCATTAGCTGGTTTTTCTACCCCTGCATTGATAGTCAGTGGATTTACCGCCCTCAGTTATATCATTTTACAGTATAAACTAAAGTCTTTGCCCAATGTGGCAATTACTCTAATTCTCGGGTCTGTTTTTCATTTTCTCCTCCAAGATACTATTGGTTCGGTAAATACACTTGCTACATTCGATTCATCGCTCGGAATACTTTCCTCCATAAATTTTGAATCTTTATCTCATTCTAGCGGAACCATTCTTTGGGCATCAATTGCAATTTCTTTGCTCTGCCTCCTCGAAGGACTCTCCATCGGTAAATCACTCGCGGCAAGAGCTGGTGAACGAATTCAAACCAATCGGGAAACCTTTGCTATTGGAATGGGCAATATGGGCTGCTCCCTTCTTTCTGGCATGCCCGCCTCGGGCTCACTTACCCGCTCCTCTTTGAATATCCAATCGGGTGCGAAGACCAGTGCCTCTAATCTTTATGCAGGGATTTTTGTGGTAATTGGATACTTCTCACTCGGCTCACTGGTCTCTTATATTCCAATTCCTGCCCTGGCCACATTAGTAATCTTCATCGGTGCTTCCTTAATTAAAGGTAGGCAGATTCAAGCTGTTTCCCGAGCCACCCGATCGGACGCAATTACTTTTACGGTGACACTGGTAGTCGGGCTTATTATTTCACTACAAATGGCAATTTTTGCCGGTGTTATTACTTCAATTCTTTTATTTTTAAGGAAAGTAGCTGTACCTGAAATGGTTGAATATGGATATAATGAAGAGGGTGAACTTGCGGCGTTGTCTGGAAAGGCTCGACGTCCTGAACCGGAGGTTTCTATTGTCCATGTGGAGGGTGAAATATTTTTTGCGGCCGCAGATTTATTTTATGAGCAAATAAGGCGGGTTGGTGAAGACCCAAACTTACGGGTTCTAGTATTAAAACTTCTGAACGCCCATCATTTAGATGCTACTTCCGTAATGGCACTAGAAGAATTACTGGATTATTTAAAAGAGAAAAATTGCCATGTCCTCCTTTGCGGAGTCAGGCGGGATATTTTAAGAATTCTAAAAAATGCAGGTGTACTTTCACGAATGAATCGAAAAAATATATTTCCTCACATTGTAAGTAATCCAACATTATCGACTGCAAAAGCGATTAAAAGAGCAAAGTATCTAACCTCGGGAGAGGAAACAAAAGTAACGATCTATGCAGAGCAAATGGGAAAAGAAACAAAATAACCTTTATCGCAATTCACTTCTCCGCTTAACCTTCATCGATTCTACATTCTCCAAGAAGAGATTGAAGTTCTTTTCTTAAAACTTTAATTTCACCCTTGCATGAATCTATGTCAGATTGCTGTCCTTCCTCTTGCAGTAATTCTTTTAATTAGGTCCTTAGTTTTACCATTTTCATACGAACTTTAGATCGATGAATGCGGTCTTTATCCGAAAGTTTTGATCTAATTATTAGTTAGCCTTTAGCTGTAAATTATTTTTGCAAACTATTTTTACTACTCTCCGCTTTGCTTCCCATCAAAGTAATCAAATTCAAGGCCATAAAATTTACTTGCGTTACAATAACTTTGTTGTGCTATTTCTTCCAAAGGTACTTCCAGGTACCCTGAAAGAAATTCACCAATAAAAGGTAGATAACTTGGTTCGTTTTCCTTTCCTCTTTTTGGCTCAGGTGCAAGGTAGGGACTATCTGTTTCCAGAATTAATTTCGCAATACCTTGCCCTTTTAGTGCTTCCCGTAAAAATTCATTATTCTTAAAAGTTATAATTCCTGTAAACGAAGCATAACCACCCCGGTCATTGAGTTCCTTTATTTCCTTCACTCCTTCTGAGAAACAATGAAATAAAACCTTCTCCCAGGGGAGTCCGGATTGTTCAATAATTGCAATACAATCACTAAACGCATTTCTAGAATGAACAATCGTTGGCAAATTATACTGGGCAGCAATTTTGAGTTGTTCCAGAAAAGCAATTTTTTGATTTTTTATAATCGAGAGTGCTTCATTATGATTCTTGGGGAGGTGAAAATAATCTAAACCGATCTCCCCAAGAGCAACCGGTGGAGACCCAGAACCTAAATAAAATTCTATTTTTTCTATCACACTCTCATAACCTTCATTTACATAACAGGGATGTAATCCAACAGAATAAAAGATTTTGTCTCGATATTGCTCCGATAAATTCTTATAAATTTCCCAATCGTCATTTGATGTTCCAACCGCGGTCATTCGGGAAACTCCATTTTCCTCGGCTCGCCTAAGAATTTCTTCTAAATTACCCTTATTCTTAAAACCTTTAAGGTGACAGTGACTATCAAACCAATTCATATACTCGACCCATTCAAAAAACCTATCATCTCTCACACTATAATTTCTTTCTTCTTTGTTACCACAAAATAGCTACTATTTAATATACTTTATATGGAAAACATAATCATTCTTGGAACTGGCTGTGCAGGATTCACTGCAGGAATATATACTGCCCGGGCAAACTTAAATCCACTTATTCTCGAAGGTAGGCAGCCTGGTGGTCAACTTACCACTACTTCAGAAGTCGAAAACTTTCCCGGGTTTCCCGAGGGAGTGGACGGATATTCACTGATGGATCAATTACGAAAACAGGCGACCCGGTTTGGAGCGAGAGTTGAAAATGCCTTTATTGATAAAGTCGACTTTAGCGGAGACACAAAAATTCTCTTTTCTGGAAATAAAAAATTTGAATCTAAAGCCGTTATTATAGCAACCGGTGCGGCTCCAAGGCTTTTGGGCATTCCAGGTGAAAAAGAAATGTACGGAGGAAAAGGGGTAACCACTTGTGCAACCTGTGATGGTGCTTTTTATCGAAACATGGATGTCATTGTTGTCGGTGGTGGAGATTCTGCATGCGAAGAAGCTCTCTTTTTGACCCGCTTTTGTTCAAAGGTAACTCTTGTGCACAGGAGAGATGAACTACGTGCTTCACAGATAATGGCAGAAAGAACCCTGGCCCATGAAAAAATTGAGGTTGTTTGGGATTCTGGGATCCAAGAAATTCTACCTGATGAAGCTGGGAAAACAAGAGCCATCACGGTTGAAAATCTCAAAACGAACGAACTTTCTGAAATCTCCTGCAAAGGCGTATTTATCGCCATTGGACATGTTCCCAATACGCAACCATTTAAGGATATATTGCCCCTTGATTCAAACGGTTATCTAATTCCTGACCAAGGTAGCCAGGTGCAAACTCAAATCCCCGGAGTTTATGTGGCAGGGGATTGTGCCGATCATGTGTACCGACAGGCAATTACTGCAGCGGGAATGGGCTGTCAGGCTGCCATTGATGTGGAAAGATGGCTCGCGGAACAAAAATAGTCGGTGGTCGGATCAGGAAAAGATGATAATATTGCCACTCACTTGGCCAATGCATCTGTTCTTGCCCCAAACCAATTAGCAATCGTTTCAGCAAGAAGTGGTTTTTTCGAACCACGTTCGTTTAAAGAACTCTATCGGGAAGTTCAGATCTGTGCGGACTTTTTTAAAGCCAAAGGCATTTCTAAAAATGATCATGTGCTGCTGGCGGTGAAACCGGGCTATCAATTAATTCTTATTGCCTTCGCACTCTTTTACATAGGGGCAGTTCCCATAATTATTGATCCCGGTATGGGCTTAAGGGCATTTCTCAAGTGTATTAAAAATACCAAACCCAACGCATTAATTGGAATTTCATTGATCCATGTATTGAGCAAATTCATACCCCGCCCATTTCGTTCAATCGAGAAAAAGGTGTTGATTCAATCCAATCATTTTTCGAAGGAAATTAAAAAGGGGAAAAGTAACCACACGACACTACCAGCCACCACCCTACCCCAAGACTTGGCCGCAATCGTATTTACTTCCGGATCCACTGGTACTCCCAAGGGGGTGTGCTATTCCCACCAAGTTTTTGAGGCGCAAATTAATCACTTACAAAATGATTTCGGGATTGAAAAAGGAGAAAAAGATTTAGCAACTCTTCCGATCTTTGCCCTTTTTAATCCTGCCCTGGGAGTTACTTCTGTAATTCCAGATATGAATCCTAGAAAGCCCAGCACTGCAGACCCCAAAAAACTCACCCGATCCATTCAGGAGTTTGAAATAACTACTGCGTTCACATCCCCCATTATTGGGGAAAAAATTGTCGCCTCTTGTTCTTCACAAAAAATTGAGCTCCCCAAAATTAAACGGTTTTTACTGGCCGGTGCACCAGCACATCCTTCCCTAGTGAACGATCTTTCCAAAGTAATTCCAAATGGAAAAGTAATTCTTCCGTATGGAGCAACCGAAGCACTTCCTATTTCTGCCGCTTATCATATTGAGGTTAACAAGCTATCCCGAGATATTTCCCTTGGGCAGGGTTCGTGCCTAGGTCGACCACTTCAAGGAAATACAGTGCGCATCGCACCCATTAGCTTTTCTCCCTTTGAATCAGGACTCAATTGTCCCCAAGAACTACCCCAAGGTGAGGTAGGTGAAATTTGTGTTTCCGGACCTGTAGTAAGTCAGGAGTATTTTAGGATGCCCGGTGCCACAGTGGATTCGAAATTTCATGACGGGCAACTAAATTATCATAGGATGGGCGATCTAGGCTATTTTGACTCGGAGGGATTCCTTCGGTTTCTTGGACGAAAAGTTGAGAGAATTATTACCCAAGATGGCCCATTAGAAACCGAGCGATGCGAACCTTTAATAAATGGAATAAAGGAAATATCCAAATCTGCACTAATCGGAATTGGTGAAGACCCGGTCAAGCAACCATGCTTAGTGGTAGAGCCTTACCCCCATATAAAACAAACAGATTTGGCCGCTTTAAAAAAACAGGTTTTTTCCACATTGAAGATTCACCTGCCTTCGTTTTCTTTTCCTTATATCGTATTTGAAAAATCGCTTCCTGTGGATTCCCGGCACAATGCAAAAATTCACCGGCTATCTCTGGCGAAAAAATGGACCCGCTTGGTGCGAAAGAACCCGTCAAAGTATTCATAATAATGAAAATTATTATTACAGGAGGAACCGGGTTTCTTGGCTCTTCTCTTACTCATAAATTGCGCACAGATGGTCACGAAGTGCATACCATTTCGAGGCACCCTTTACCATCTAGCGACCTTGAGGGTTATTCCTTTCACCATACATTCGATCTTACTCAAGAAGCATTGCCCCAATCTCTTCTCAGTAAAACAGATGTCTTTTTTCATGTTGCAGCCAAGGCTGGGGTTTGGGGAAAGTACTCTGAATTTTATGATGCAAATGTTCGAGCAACTGAAAATATAGTCGCCGCCTGTCAGTTATCTAATATCCCTCGATTGATTTACACGAGCACGCCCAGTGTTGTATTTTCAGGAAACTCAATTAACAATGGCGACGAATCGCTTCAGTATGGAAATTCCAGTCTTTCTGCCTATGCAAAAACTAAATCCATTGCGGAGCAGAAAGTACTTCGTGCAAATGAACCTGGCCGTTTTCAAACTTTGGCACTTCGACCCCATTTAGTATGGGGAAAAAAGGACCCCCACCTATTACCTCGCGTTATCTCTCGCCACAGAGAAGGAAAATTAAGAATTATCGGTTCGGGTCAAAACCAAGTCGATTTAACTCATATCGATAATGTAACTCACGCTCATGTTTGTGCAATGGTCGCGATGCAAAAAAATAGCAACCTGGGTGGAAAGCCGTATTTCATAGGCCAGGACGAACCAATACAATTATGGAAATGGCTAAACGAATTATTTCAGTTAATTAACCTGCCGCCACTTACCCAAAAATTGAGCTTTCGAAATGCGTTTCTTTTAGGTGCCACACTGGAAAGTACTTTCAAGTTATTACTGATCAAAAAAGAACCACCAATGACTCGTTTCGTTGCTTGTCAACTTGCGCATGACCATTGGTTTTCCGCACAATCGGCCCAAATTGATTTGGGATATTATCCTATCAAAAATATGAAACAAGCCTTGGAGGATTCGATTCCTTGGCTTAAATCAATTTAACTTAGTTCTCTACGGTTACTTTCAGCAAGAATACAGGCCACACTTGCATGAAGATTAAGGGAGTCGGCATTTCCTTTCATTGGAATATTAACCGTACAGTTCAGTTGATCTAACCAAAAATTTCCTAGCCCGTTTTTTTCACTTCCAAATACAAAGGCCGTTTTGGAAGTAATCTCCTGTTCCCAATAAGGATTTTGAGCACCACCACTCGTTCCAACCAGCATAAATTTTTTGTTCTGCAAAAAATCGTGAATTTCTTCTTTGCTTCCCATTCCAATATTAACACCTGACATCAAACCCCTCGACGAACGAATTACGTTAGGGTTAAAACAGTCAATCACGGCATCAGACAATAATATCGACTTTACCCCGAAAGCTTCTGCCGTTCGAATAATCGCCCCTAAATTGCCAGGTTTTTCTATTTCATCCAATACAATACAAATCTGTGTTTTTTCACCAATACTGTTTTCCAGTAGTAAAGGCCAGGAATGGGCAACTGATATAAATCCATCCGAATTTTTTCGATAAGATGCTTTTGTAAATGCCTCCTTACTAAGCTCCGTAAATAAAAGTCCAGTCTTTTCAAATTCTTCGAATTCATTCTCTAATCTAGCTTTTTTAATTAAATCCCAACAGAAAAATATTTCCTCCACCTTTCGTCCGGCTTCAAAAATACATTTCAAATCGGGGTAACCTTCGATCACAAAATGGTTCTGCTCCCTTCTTCGCCTCGCGGATTCCCGTAATTTGATCAATTCCTTAACCTTGGAATTACTTAAACTGAAGATTATGTCTGACATCACTTTAAAAAAAGGGTTTTGCATGAAGAGGGCGAGCCCGTTACGAAACTTCATGACATGAATACACCACCAAAAGGTTTTAACGAACACCCCTACCCTTATCATCATGAGTTAACTCTTGATGTGGAAAATGTAACCAACCTGGGTTTTGGCATTGCAAGAGACAATGGATGGGTAGTTCAAATCGCATTTGTTTTACCCGGTGAACGGGTAAAAGTTCGAATTTTTCGGAATCATAAGAATTATTCAGAAGCAGATTGTATTCAAGTAATTGAAAAGTCTCCCGATCGAGTGGATCCACAATGCACGCTTTTTGGATCCTGTGGTGGTTGCCAATATCAATCGGTTCAATATTCAACCCAACTTGAATGGAAAAGGAATCAGGTAATTGATAATTTTGAACGAATCAGTGGATTACAAATTGAAGTGCTTCCAGTCATCCCTTCCCCTAAGCAATATGGTTATCGCTCAAAGCTTACCCCCCATTATGAAAAAGCAAGATCATCCGATCCTAGAAAGATTGGTTTTCTAAGATATGGTTCGCGAAAAGTAATTATCGATGTCCCCCAATGCCCCATTGCCACCGATAAGATTAACCAGGAACTCCCGCGTGCCCGCGAAGAACTACCCCTTCACACAAAAAAGAATAAAGGGGGAACCCTCTTACTTCGAGACACGCTGGAAGGGGTGGTCACAAACCCGAAAGAAGTAGTGACCGAAAAAGTGGGAGACCTCATTTTTCAATTTAAAGCAGGAGAATTTTTTCAAAATAATCCGTTTATCCTGCCCACACTTGTTGACTATGTTGTCGGACAAGCAAAGGTCGGTAGTTCCAGTCTATTAGTAGATGCATATTGTGGGGGTGGTCTGTTCAGTCTCTCAGCGGCAAAGCATTTTGAAAAAGTAATCGGAATCGAAATAAGCCGTGAAGGTTTTGAATGGGCACGAGCAAACGCTTCAATTAATCGAATTGAAAATGCAGACTTTTTCCTCGGTACTGCATCCACAATTTTTGATGAATTAGAAAGCCATGATGAAGATTTTTCCTTGGTGATTGATCCCCCGAGGAGGGGATGTGACGAAGATTTCTTGCAACAAACACTCGCATTCAAACCAAAGAAAATAATTTATGTTTCTTGCGATCCGGCTACGCAAGCTCGGGATGCTAAAATATTAGTAGAGGGTGGATACAACATTACCGATGTTCAACCATTTGACCTTTTTCCACAAACCAGACATGTAGAAAATATTGTTACCTTTATCCGTTAAGGATATTTTCTTTGTTCTCTCCACGAAATAGAGGAGAATTGTTCCACATATGGACTTCGTCCTGTTATAAAACTGTCAGGCCACTCCGTCTCTTTTACACCTTCACAAACAAGGTCTTCCATTTCGTTAATAAACGAAGTTCCAAATTGGTTTAAGTCCAAATTCAGAAATCCTGAAAGATCAATTGTGCCTTGTATCAAAATTCCCTTTTTGGTTCTTTTCATCGCGGCACCGGCAAGTTTTTTGTTTCCGTTTTTTGACATCAGGTCACGTCCGACTGGTTCTAGAAAACAATTCCCCGGTATGCCTGCTTTTTTCTCACCAGTTTGCGGGCAAGGCTTCAAGCTAGTCTCATGTCCTAAATTGAGTAACACCTTGCCAATCGAGCTATGTATCGTTTCATACAGATCAAGTGAGGGAATTGAAAAAGACATGTGACCCTGTGGCAGAATAAACATGTATGTCCAATCATTACCATGGGATACAATTCCCCCGCCGGTCGGTCTTCTGGTAATTTCCCTGGACTTAATTACTTCCTGTTTACTTACCCATGTCCACTTTTGACCATACCCAAAAGTGACTTCATTTTGATGCCACCCATAATGTCTAAAGATTGGATCACTTTGAATAGTTTGCTGAAATAAATAGAAGTCACTTGCCATATTTTCAGGGCCAGATTCTTCTATGTATGGGTAAATAATAAGAGACATAAAAACTAAAATCGGGGAATGTAACAATTAGGACTATCTGCAAATTTTCGATACCATGTATACATATCCTTTGGGATTTGAAGTTCTTTTAATTGTTCCTCAATTGATAAGGGCACGCTTCGAACCTTGGATGCCAGGGGTTCCAAAATAAAGGACAAATGCTGTGGGCGTTGCCCTTGATTTTCGGGATTTTTTATACTTCCCCTAATAATATTTTCGGGATTTATTCCAAATCGTTTTAATATTCGAATCCCCAATTCATAACGAGATATTTCTTCATTTCCTGCCCAATGAAAAAGACCATTCAAGTTTGGTCTCTCGATAAGTTCGACTATTACATCAGAAAGATTTTCTACAGAACATGGTTGTCGGATTTCATCGTCGAAAAGGGTTAATTTTTTACCCGACATCAGGGCGCGAAGAATTTTCTCATGCTGACTTCTTCTGCCTAATGGACTATTTCCATTGAGTAAAGTAATTCGTAATACCGCTAAATTTTCATCGGTTACCGATAAAACCCGTTTTTCTGACTCAAGTTTTTGTCTACCATATTCACTAAGCGGGTTAGGCATATCTGTTGAACGATAGGGTGATGTTGAACCATCAAAAACCATATCGGTTGAAATATGAATGAAACGGGCTCCAATATGGGCAGAGATACTCGCAAGCCGGGAGGCACCCTCTACATTAACTAAATGGGCCAACTCAGGAGATTGATCGACAGTGTCGGGGGAAGAAATCGCCGCACAGTTAACCACCGCATCCGGCCATTGATCAAAAAACTCTCGGGTGAGTTGATTATCATCAGAAAATGGCAGTTGCTTACTGTGGTATTGATCTGAAAAGGAAATAGTTTCACGATTTGAATATGCCAAAAGAGAGTATCCACGATGAATTACAGACCTGCAAACCGCAGATCCCAATAAACCCGATGCCCCTAAAACAGCAATTTTCACAGAACTAGAGTATAAGAAAAATTGGCTTTAAACAACTACAGGTTTATCGTTCCTTTTACTTGAGTCCATCGATTCGTTTGAATAGAATTTAGTCTATGAATTTACCCCAACTTGCGAATCCTCGCATTCTGGAACAACCCGTTTATCAACCCGGCAAGCCTATTGAGGAAGTGGCACGCGAGTATAAGTTAAACCCAAAGGATATTTGCAAACTTGCCTCCAATGAAAATCCCTGGGGAGCATCTCCACACGCGATCGCTGCTGGAAAAGAAGCGCTAAACCACATTCACCTTTACCCAGAAGGTAGTGGTACAGAATTGAGAAGTGCGATTTCGAGGAATCTCGGACTCCAGTCCGAGCAAGTTATTTTGGGGAATGGTTCCAATGAAATTATCGAATTACTGGGTCATGTTTTTCTGGAAGAGGGAGACGAGGTAATTGTCGGAGAACACGCATTTGTGGTATATAAATTAATGGCATTACTAATGGGTGCGAAACCGGTTCCCATAGCCATGCCCAACCTTGTGCACGACCTCAATGAAATGCGCCAAGCTATTACCGACAAGACCAAGCTAATATTTCTTCCCAGCCCAAACAACCCTACAGGTACCGCGAATTCATCCGAAGAAATTTTTGCTTTTATTCAATCTCTTCCCGATCATGTAATCTTTTGCCTGGACGAAGCATACACAGAATATTTAGAGGATCCACCTGACTTAAGGCCATTGATCGAGGAAGGAAGGAAAATTTTGGCGATGCGCACTTTTTCAAAAATTCATGGATTAGCGGGCCTTCGAATTGGCTATGGATACGGAAGTGAAACATTGGTAAAACTTTTGCAAAAAGCAAGGCAGCCATTTAATGTAAACGCAATCGCGCAAGCTTCTGCAATCGCCGCAATTGAAGATAAAGATTGGGTCACTCAGTGCCGAAAACGTAACACAGACGGCCTCGAACAAATGGCATCTGGTTTGGAAAATTTGGATTTAGAATATGTTCCCAGTAAAGCTAACTTTTTATTGGTCAAGGTTGGGGATGGACAGGCCACCTTTGAGTCACTACAAGAAAAAGGTATTATAACAAGACCAATGCCTGAAAGTTTAAATTCATTTGTCCGCATATCCATTGGGACGGAAGAGGAGAACAGAAAAGCCCTAACTGCCTTAAAGCAAGTGCTTAATTAGGTTAAGGCTAGATAATGAACGAAGCTCTTTTTCTGTACGATTTTCGCTTTTTTATTCTCTTCGCATGGTTTCTTTTGAGCTTGTGGGGACTTAATGTAAATACCTACCGTGCACTAATTGATCGTGTGCGTGCTGGAATTTCCCCAGTTCCCGACAATAAAAATTCTAATAAACTATTAAGTTCTCTCCTCGCCGCTCCCAATCACGAAAGACCCTTCCACATAGAAGCCGCCCTACTCTCTGCCCTTCAAGTAATTTTAGGTACGATTGCATTTTATTCTTTTTTAAGACACGGCGAGGATACTTTTTCGATCAGGCTCGGTTTTTACTTTTTAATTTCAGTTGGATTGGCATTTATTTGGGAAAGAGCGTGGACCGGCATTGCCTCCCATTCAATTGCAGCAAGTGCGTTCATATCTTTGCATTTAAAGCTGGGAAAGCCTTTTATGATTCTGATCAAACTGCTTTGTTTTCCTCTCAGCTTTTTACTCAAACAAATTGAGAAAGTCATGAAATCATGGTCCGATCCTCAAATTGTCGTGAAGGATGAAAAGAGTGAACTGGCCGATCATATTCGAACCTTAAGCAGAGAAAGTTCCACCCTTGATCCCGAGATTTTTGAAATCGTGGGAAACACTTTAGAAATGGGACATTTGCATGTTCGTGATGTCCTCGTTCCTCGGAATCAAGTGCAGGTATTAGACTGCCAGGACTCGATCGAAAAAAACCTGCAAATTGCACGAGATTGTGGTCACACTAGATTGCCAATCTGTGAAGGTGATTTAGACCAATGCATCGGAATTATCCATGTTAAGTATGCATTTCGAATCTTAAGTGAAGGCAAGCCAATCGATTTACGATCTTTAAGTAAGTCTCCCGCAATACTTTCTACCGAGGATCCACTCCCCGTAGCACTACGAAAAATGATGCGTTGGAAAGTTCACATGGCCCTGGTAAGAGATGAATTTGGCGGAATTGATGGAGTGATAACTCTTGAGGATATCCTCGAGGAAGTGGTGGGGGAAATTCAAGATGAATTTGATGCCGAAGAGAATACAGTTCAGTCATCCGGTAATGGAAAATGGAAAGTTTCTGGATTAAGTCCGGTGCATGAACTACCCAAAGAATTAGCTGTTGTGGAGGAAGAGGAACTATCCAGCTTTGGCGGACTAATTACCAAAGAATTGGGGAGAATTCCGGAAGTGGGGGAAAGCCTAACCCTTTACAATATGCACATTAAAATTCTCGAAGCAGATGAGACTAGGGTTTTACTTACAGAGGTAACTCTCCTCACCGCAGAAAAAGAAAATGCTTCTTAAATTAATCTCGAGGAAATAAAATCGTTTTTTCTCCTAAAGACTGTCCTTCCAGTCTGTAATCCCAGTGTAAATCTGTTTCCCAATTTTCACACTCGGGTAAGCCTAATAATTCATTCACTTTTTTATGCACACCTGGCATAACAGGGGCGAGCATCTGAATCGCTAATCGAAGAGATTCTACCATTTCTCCTAAGCAGGTTTTTAGTTTCTCTTGGTCTTCTTTTAAATCTGACTTCGCCAGCTTCCATGGGGTTCTTTCGTCTGCGTACTTATTAATAGAACGAATAAATACAAAAATCTGCTCCAATCCTTGATTAAATTGGAACCTATCAAAATGTTCCATTGCGTTTTGTTTAGCAGTCTCAAAGTTGAGCCTGAGCTTTTGCTCAAATTCTTCATTAAGAATAACCCGGGGAACCTTGCTGTTTTCGTAAGTGGTGATCATGTGAAATAAACGACTAAGTAAATTCCCCAAGTCATTCCCCAAATCAGTTTTGTAGCGTGATTCGAAGCGTTCCAATGAAAAGTCGGCATCCTGCCCCACAGTCATTTCCCTCATCACAAAATAACGAAAGGCATCCACGCCGCGTTTCTCTACTAAGCTTAATGGATCAACAACTTCTCCAGTACTCTTCGACATTTTTTCGCCTGAACTCATCCACCACCCATGAGCCAGTATTTGCTTTGGCAAAGGTAAGTTTGATGCCTTCAGCATAATTGGCCAGTAAACCGCATGGGGAGGTGCTAAAATATCTTTTCCGATAACATGCAAATCAGCGGGCCATAAATTGGCAAACCCTTCCTCCCCGTACCCTGCGGCAGTTACATAATTCACTAAAGCATCGAACCAAACATAGGTTACATAATTTTCATCAAAAGGGAGAGGAATGCCCCAAGATAACCTTTCTTTCGGCCTTGAAATACATAGGTCATTTAAGGGCTCTTTTAAAAACTCCTGCACTTGACTACGCCGAAAATTGGGTACTATGAAGCTCTCATTATTATTCAAATACTCAACCAACCAATCTTGGTATTTACTCAGCTTGAAAAAGTAATTACTTTCAGTAATTTCTGTGACCTCTCCATAAATTTCAGGCCATTTTCCATCCACCTTATCTTTTTCCTGAAGAAATTGTTCTGCACGGGTTGAATAAAAGCCCTGATACTCCGCCTGATAAATTTCTCCCCGATCGAATAAATCCTGTAATAAGCTAGAAACTACTTTTTTGTGACGCGACTCCGTTGTTCGAATATAGTCATTATGTGAGATATCTAACTGAACGAGTAAATTTTTAAATTCCCCCGCAATTCGATCACATCTTTCCTGTGGAGAAATTCCCTCGCTCTCCGCGCCTTGTTGCACTTTTTGCCCATGTTCATCCAGTCCAGTTACAAAATGGGTTCGCACTCCATTTAACTGTTTAGTTCGAATAATTACGTCCGCCAAAATTTTTTCATACGCATGTCCAAGGTGCGGAGAACCGTTCGCGTAATCAATGGCAGTAGTTAGATAAAAGGTTTTATTCATGTAACGATCATTTATTAAACGATAAAAGAAGAAGGACAAACCCATATTGTGATTTCAATTTTTACATGGTTGACTTACAGATTAGGAAATTATGTAATTATTACTTAAATAAAAATTCCTTTGGTTTCTATCCCTACGCAAAGAATTTCTTATTTGGTTTTTTAATCCTTTCCGATTTTTCGGATTTCCTTAAGGCAATCATTGCCTCAAAATTGTATCATTTTAAATGAGTGAAAACGAACAGACTAGTCAAAATTACCTTGAAGTGGAAGGTATTCTTGAACTAAACGAAAATAAAACTGGAGTTCTTCTTGATCCTAAAAGAGGTGGGAAAACAACTCCCACGGATCCCTTTGTTTCAAAAGAATTAATTCGACGTTTCAAATTAAAAAAGGGCTCAATCATAACCGCCGATTCAATCCCGGATAAAAATCGCCCGAACCCTAAAGTACGTTTCATTCATAAGGTGGACGGCATGAGTCTAAATGACCGAAAGCAACAGTTTCGCTTCGATCAACTCACCACGATCCAACCAAAAGAGAAGATCAATTTAGAAACTAAAGATGGAACAATGACCACTCGTGTTATCGATCTGTTTTGCCCGATTGGCAAGGGTCAGCGCAGTCTAATTGTAGCACCACCCCGTGCCGGAAAAACCACCATACTTCACGACATTGCAAAAGGAGTGGTGGAAAATCATCCCGAATGTCACTTAATGGTTTTACTAATAGACGAAAGACCCGAAGAGGTCACCGACTTCTCCCGATCTGTACCAGCGGAGATGTACGCTTCCTCCAATGATGAAGAAGTAAAAAGCCATCTTCGGATCGCAGAACTCGCAATTGAACGTGCCAAAAGATTAGTGGAGAGTAAAAAGGATGTTGTCTTACTCTTGGATTCAATTACCCGACTTTCCCGGGCTTACAACGCCGCATCTGGTAAAAGTGGCAGAACAATGACAGGAGGATTGGATGTTCGTGCACTCGAAAAGCCTCGTCAGATTTTCTCCGCAGCAAGAAATTCTGAAGAAGCCGGTTCCCTTACTATAATTGCAACTGCATTAGTTGAAACGGGTTCCAAAATGGACGAACTAATTTTTCAAGAATTTAAAGGGACCGGAAACTGTGAAATTATACTCGATCGAAAAGTGGCAGAACTTCGATTATGGCCAGCAATTAACCTCGCTTCCTCGGGTACGCGCAAGGAGGAAGAGTTAGTCGATCCTAAGGTTTTGGAAAAAACATCTTTTCTTCGTCGTGCCATGTCACCAATGAAAATTATTGACGCAGCAGAGAGCCTCCTCGATCGAATGACCACCACAAAATCGAACAAAGAATTTTTAGACCTAATTCAAACCCCTTAACTCGTTGACAAAACCCCATTTTTTCGACAATTTCTGACTTTCTTCTTTTTACCTTTCAAGCCCCCTTATGCACAATTTTTCCGATCAATGCTTGGATTTAGCCCGTTCTCTTCTGGGCAACAACCTTCAGCACATCAACGAAGACGGTACTGTCACACCAGCAGCCGGCGAAGAACCTCGGGTAGATGAACCTGGGCACGCCGCTCTTGCCATTGGAGAGTTCTTCCGTGCAACTGGCGAGGTGGAACTTGGTGAGTTCGATCTTCATGACTTAGCGGCACGTTGCGTAACTCAACAGGCCTTCAATGAAGATGCCAATGAAAATGGTATGGCCTACGCTTCACTTGGGCTTCTCTCCTTCGGGGCATCAAAAGAAAGAAATGCGGTGTGGGAACGCTTGCTTGATCCAACAAGAGAACAATTAGACCAATGCTTGTTAGATCGCTCGGATCATGAGAATCATTACCAAGCATTCAATGTGGCTAAATCAGTAGCTCGATTCAGTTTTGGACTTACCAAAAAAGATGATACCGGTAAAGTAATTGACCGATTTGTTGAACGAATTGAAGGCAGTAGTTCCAGTGGTTTTTTTGACGACAATACAAAAGGAACTGGTGGCGTATACGATGTGTACGGCTTGCTCTCTTTTATTTTTATCCGCCAGGCACTTCAACTACATGCTAATGTTCACCTGAAGGACAGAAAACTTCCTAAACTCAGAACTTTTGCCGAGAAGTATCTTAAAATGATTCCCGATATGGTTCGTCAAGACGGATTAGGTTGGAACTATGGACGTTCGGTGGGTGCTTATGGGCAGATTCATTCGATCAGTATGATCCTTCAATCCATGAGAGATCAGTGGATTAGTTCCGAAAAAATGCCTCTCTATTTAGATACATTACGCAGGCTTTTTCAATATTTCTTTGTTACTTACTTAGACCAAGAAAAAGGCGATCTTGTTATACGCGATAGTGAGCGGAACACCGTACCTAATCACACCACAAGGATGGCAAACTTTGATGCCGCACGAAATCTTTGCCAATGGTCACGGTTGGCAAAAGTGATTGGAGGCTCATTGGCAGTGCCACCCTCTAACCGCTCCAAAACGGCTGGACGTTTTGTTATTTTCGATAAGTCCCACAAGAAAGAACACGGAGCCTTCCTTTTCAGAGATGAAAATAACGGCCTTCAATACCAGCTTCCATTGATAGGCCCAGGAGAAAATGTGACCAGTGACAACTTGGCTTTCCCGCATTGCTCTGGCATTTTCGATTGGCCCGTAAATAAATACCTACCTGTCATGATGCCAGAACTCACTTTTGGTGACTCTGTCATTATCCCCTCCTATTACGGTAAGAATTGCGTGACTGGAATTGGACTCAAGAAATCATTTTATCTTCGATTTGATCAACCCGACCTCATTAAAACAGACGGAACCTTTGCCTATGGCATCGGAAGTTGTCAGGTACAATGGTCTTTTAGTGAAGGCCGAGTACAGTCCGAATTTTCATTCAAGGTTAAAAATCAAGTCACCATGGATAAAATGAGGCTTGCACTCGTTATAGGTTCTCCTCACTCAACTTACCGTCTCGGAACTACTCTTCGGCAAGGTGCAGAAGGGCTTCGTGCGAATGTGGAAGTGGATGATTTTCATGCAACATGGGGTTCCTTTGAAACACTTACTGATGATCCAGATTACAGAGGGTATGCTGGAAATATCCATTATGTACAATACCTAGTACGCGATCACCCTCTAGTTATGCGTCCGGGCCAGCAATATAAGTTGGTACTTTCTTACCAGCCTGACATTGCATTCGCAGACGAATAATTTCAATTTACTTTGAATCGCAATCCATGACGATTCACGTAATAAGATTATCTTAATTTATGCTATCCGCCCGAGTCATCCCCTGTCTTGATGTCGACAACGGTCGTGTGGTAAAAGGAATAAAGTTCAAAGAATTACGGGATGCTGGAGACCCCGTCCTAGTTGCTCAAGCCTACGAAGAACAGGGGGCAGATGAACTTGTTTTCCTTGATATTACTGCTTCCAGTGATGAACGAAATACTATGCGAGATGTGGTCGAAAAAACCGCAGCTACCTGCTTTATGCCTTTAACTGTGGGGGGAGGCATTCGAAATGTAACTAATATTCGAGACATGCTTCTTTCTGGCGCAGATAAAGTAAGCCTGAATACGGCAGCGATACTCAACCCCTCTCTTATTAACGAAGCTTCCAAAACTTTTGGCAATCAATGTATTGTGGTGGCAATCGATGCCAAAAGAAATACTGATTCTAAAACTTGGAGTGTCTATACACATGGAGGAAGAAAAATTACGCCCCTTGATGCAGTAGAATGGGCAAAAGAAGTAGTTCAGCGAGGAGCAGGAGAAATTCTCCTTACCAGTATGGACCAGGATGGAACTAAAGCAGGATATGATTTGGAATTAACCAGAACAATTAGTGATGCCGTTCCAGTCCCAGTAATCGCATCTGGTGGAGTGGGAAATCCCAGTCATATGGCAGACGGAATCATAAAGGGTAAGGCTAGTGCCGTTTTAGTGGCGAGTATTTTTCACTTTGGGGAATGTACAATACCCCAAACTAAGAAAGTGATGGAAGCAGCGGGAATTCCCGTTCGTCTGTAAAAATTTGTTATTTCTTCTTTACCCAAGAGGAAAATGCGTCTGAGCCAAGTCGAGAAATATCTTGCTTGCCACTCGTAGTAACAACATTTCCATCTGGGTCCAGTACAATCAGGTAAGGAATATACTCCACATCGAGAGAAAGACTAAGTTCCCGAGCTTCCTCTGATTGATTTTTTAATGCAAGCCAAGGCATCTTATACTTCTTCATGTAATTTGCCTGTGCTTTCGCACTCCCATCTGAACCTACTAAAACCACCTCAAAATTTTCTTCGTTCTGGTCTCGAAATTGAACTAATTTTGGAGTGAATGTACGGCATGGACCACACCAGCTCGCTGAAAAATAGAGTCCAATATACTTTCCTTTTAATTCATCTAATAATACTTCATTTCCATCGGTATCCAATAACTCGCTTGGTAAGGTTACTTTCTTTCCAGATACCGTTGTTTCTTTTGCCACTTCCTGTGACTGCGAGAACAAGTGGATTCCATAAGTAAGTACTCCAATAAACCCGAGGGTCAGAAGAAGTCGTAAGGGATTTTTCATGATTTTATAATAGAATGAATTGAGTTGGACTCCAAGCATTTATAAATGAATATCAAGAATCTTTTTTTGAAAGTAAATTACTAAAATCTCCAATATACTGGAGTGCTAATCGATCTAATTCGAACTCTTTCGCCTTTATTAAACAACGGGAAGAAAAAACCATATTCTGATTGGTTGCCTGTATAGACTTAAGGAGAGTTAGAGAAAGACTACGAACTAAATCTTTCGATCGATGGTCAAAAATGTACCCATTCTCGTTTTCTTCGACCAGATCCTGGAAACACTCCAATGAGGAGACCAAGGGAACACATCCACAACTCATTGCTTCCAAGACAGCGAGTCCAAAGGTTTCTCCCTTTTCCGCAAGCGAAGGATATACAAAAAGCCTCGCTTTTTCTAATTCTTTTTTTAATTCCACTGATGAAAAAGTAGGTTCCAGGATTTCAATTTGAGGACCACAGTCTTGAATCGCATTGGTTACTTTAGATAAATAGTTTTCCCCTCCACCCCCTTGCTCTGTTCGCCATGGTCCACGGATCAATAATTTCCAGTCCTTACGATCAGCTAATGGAATATTCTTGAAAGCATTAACTAGCTCGAGAATTCCTTTCTCCGCATGTATTCTACCAAGATATAAAACTGTTTTAGGCCGTTTGGAATACTCATAATTGCAGTCGATATTCCAACTTAAAGGGTACGGTAAAATACAGATATCATCGGAGCGCATTGGTACTTCATTTTCTACCGCCCGGGCAATCGCGCTAGTCGGGACCTGAAAGCGACTTGCTTTGGTATAAAATTTCAATTGACCCTTGGGGTATCGACCCACATGCACGAATATTTTTCCATATTTCTTTTGCGGTAATAAAAGTGGGGCCCAAAAAGTATGGGTCACCAAAATATCAGCAGGTGGTAAAACACTCCTTACTTTTAAAACATAAAGTAACTCCTTTAATTTTAAAAGGTATGGATTCTGTACACTTTTAAATCCCCTCACCCTCAAATGATGAACCGCTCACCCTTAAATGATGAACCGCTCCGATATACTCATTATCCGGAAGCTCTGGGTGTCTTTTTGAAATATGGGTGACAGTGTGACCAGCTGCAACAAAAGCTTGCCCTAGTACCTCCCACGCTTTCTCAATCGCACCACCCTGAATTGCTGGTACTGGGAAAAAAGCACCCTGTAAGATTGTTATTTTCATAATCCGGTTATTGGAAGATGAATCTATTCGTTCTTTGAAAAAAGAGACATAATATTTTCTGCTGTTTGGGAAATATGTAACTTCTCACGAAAACATGGCACTGTATTTTCTACCAATTGATCATGCTCTCCCCTGCTCCATTTATGAACAAGTTCTAAAATTCCTTCCTGGTGATCATTCGACACAATGCCAGCGCCAAAATCAACTACCTCTCTCCATAAATTCACTTTATTGGTAAGAAAAACTGGGGTACCCACCGATAAAGCCTCGGCAATCACCATACCAAAGTTTTCCTGGTGGGAAGGAAGAATTAAGGCATCGGCTACTCGCAGCGCTCCCCATTTTAAATCTCTTTCCAGCATACCGGTCCATAGAATTTGCTTCTCATTTTTTGCAGTTAATTTCTGTAAGGTTCCGAGGTAAGAATCTTGTTTATTAGAAGGTCCGGCTAACACCAGGATATCATCGTCGTTACGATATTTCACGAATGCATTAATTAATAAATCGACTCCTTTTTTTGGATGAAAACGACCGAGATAAAGAAGAACTCTTTTATTTTTTAATTGAGGAAATTGAGAATATAGCAACGTACTCTGCTCTTCTAAATCACCAGGTGGGTCCCCCACTCCGAGGCCAGTTACAATTTCCCTGCACTGATAAGGCGAAAAAGTTTTTTGAGCCAATAAACGCTCTTCCTCCGTGGTAAAACAAACCGCATAAGCATCGCGAAGGATTTCACCCTGCCGGTACCACCAATAAATTTGTTTTTTTATATGCTTCAATGGATAGGATTTTTTAAACCATGGATCTAGCATACCATGAGGAAACACTAAATAAGGAGTTCCGTTCTTCTTGTAGTTTTTCCATGCCATATAACTTGGCCATTGCCAAAGGCCATGGGCCAAAACTGCTGAACATTTTTCAGGAACAGAGAGTCGATTCGATAGAATCGATGATTTTTCTACACACTTATTAAATTCACTATCCAATCGAACCACTGCTTCTGAAACTCCCCCTCCTTGTGGATCAAGAGAATGAATTAAGTGCACAAAGCTAGTCAC
>NZ_CAXLMO010000058.1:0-14312 GCF_964187635.1 Candidatus Seribacter sulfatis
ACAGTACCGGGGCTGTCGGTCATCAAGTCCTGTCCTTTTTGAGTCTTGGGAAAGGCGATTACATCGCGGATACTTTCCTTACCCGCGAGGATGGTAATTAAACGGTCGAGGCCGAGGGCAATCCCACCGTGGGGTGGGGCACCATATTCGAAGGATTCAAGCATGTAGCCAAATTGGCTTTTTACCACATCGGCCGGAATATTGAGGACATCCTCAAAGATTTTCTTTTGCACATCGGGCTGGTGAATACGGATACTACCTCCTCCTAGTTCCACTCCATTGAGCACGATATCATAGTGTTGACCCCGTACCTTTTTGGGTTCGGATTCGAGTAAGGGTAAATCTTCCTCCACTGGCGCGGTGAACGGATGGTGTGATGCCACATAGCGACCCTCCTCCTCTTCGAAGTGCATCAATGGAAAATCGATCACCCAGAGAAACTTCCAGTCCTTGGGATCGCGAAGTGCCTGACCCCGCTTTTCTAAAAGTGTAGCCGCTTCCAAACGGACACGACCAAGGATATTGCAGGAGCTATCCCAGGAGCCGGCTGCGAAGAATATGATATCTCCGTCTCCCACTTCGAGTTTAGACTTGAGAGTTTCCTGCTCGGCATCGGAAAGAAATTTGAGGATGGGGGATTTCCACTCTCCTCCTTCGGATTTAATAAATGCGAGACCCTTTGCACCGAGAGATTTGGCGGTTTCTTCGAGGTGTTTGAGTTCGCCCTGAGTAATATCGGCAAGTCCCTTGGCATTAAATGCTTTTACCGACCCGCCCGATTTTACAGTGCCGGCAAATACCTTGAAGTCGGACTCGCGGAAGTCTTCGGAAAAGTCCTGAATTTCCATACCAAAGCGCATGTCGGGCTTGTCGGAACCGAAGCGGTTCATTGCATCGTGGTAGGGCATGCGAAGAAAAGGAGTGGTGATTTCCTCGTCGAGAGTTTCTTTCCATACCGTGGAGAGGAGACCTTCGATCAGGGCATACATGTCCTCGCGGTCAATGAAGGACATTTCAATATCGACCTGAGTGAACTCGGGCTGGCGGTCTGCCCGGAGGTCTTCGTCGCGGAAGCAACGGGCAAGTTGATAGTAGCGCTCAATCCCGGCGACCATTAGCATTTGTTTATACTGCTGGGGGGATTGGGGGAGGGCGTAGAATTTTCCTTCGTTCATCCGGCTGGGGACGAGAAATTCACGGGCTCCTTCGGGTGTGCTCTTAAACAGAATCGGTGTCTCGATTTCAAGAAAGTCCTGCTTGTCAAAAAATTCCCGAATTGCCATCGATGCACGGTGCCGAAGCTTGAGTGTGTTCAGGTTGCTCTCTCGGCGAAGGTCGAGATAGCGATAGGTAAGCCGGAGGTCTTCGCCCACCTTATCGGCAGAGTCGTCCATGGGGAAGGGAGGCGTTTTCGACTGGTTATGGACAATGATGGAACTGGCAAAGAGCTCGATATCTCCGGTGGCCAAGTTGCTGTTCTCCGTACCTTCGTCGCGGTTGCGGACTTCTCCCTTTACCTCAATCACACTTTCGGGTTTGAGCTTGGGGAAGAGTTCGGAAAGGGTCTGGTTTTCGGGGTCGAGTACGACCTGGGTCTTTCCTTCCCGATCGCGGAGGTCGAGAAAGAAGACGCCTCCGTGGTCGCGTAAGGAATCGATCCACCCAATTAAAGTGGCGGGAGATCCGGCGTTGTCTTTGCGAAGTTGATTGCAGTGATGGCTACGTTTCATGCCTAATATAAATAAAAATAAAGGATCGAACATAAGGAATGCATTCTTGGATGGCAAGTATGCTATGAGCCGATTCAGGGGTATTGTATGAATTTTTTACAGAGTGGAATGGAGCGAAGGATTTTTAAACTCGCCATTCATCAGTGGCGTGGCATGGCTTGAGGGTATGAGCAATCGGTTTGTAGTAATTATGGCAGGCGGACGCGGTGAGCGTTTTTGGCCTCAAAGTCGTTTAACGCGTCCCAAGCACCTTCTTCCCATCGTGGGGGATTCTCCAATGCTTGCCCAAACTGTGGATCGTTTGAAGGGGTTAGTACCACCGGAAAATGTGTTTGTGATTACCAATAAAGAACAACGGGACGCGGTCCTGGAGAGTTGTCCCGCACTACTCCCCGAGAGAGTGATTGGAGAGCCCGAGGGAAGAGACACTGCCGCAGCAGTGGGGTTGGCCGCTTTATTAGTGGACCAAGAAGCAAAGGATGCCGCATTTGCATTGTTGCCAGCGGATCATGTAATTGAGGACGGGGAGGGCTTCCGTTCAGTATTGACGAGTTCTTTTGACGCGGCTGAACAAGATGATTACCTGGTCACAATTGGAATTAAGCCAAGTTTTCCGGCGACTGGTTATGGATATCTTTCTCAGGGAGAGGAATTGAATAAGGTACTGAACCGACCTGTTTCCAAGGTCGATCGATTTGTGGAGAAGCCCAATTTAACCACGGCGGAGGAGTACTTAAGTGAGGGTGGATATTTTTGGAATGCAGGAATGTTTGTTTGGAGACCTTCGGTTATACTTTCCGCTATCGAAAAGCATGCCCCCGTTCTTTCGGCGGGTTTAAAAGAATTACAGGCAGACTTTACTTCGACAGGTTCTCTCCTTGGAGCGATGGAAAAAGTCTATCCAAAACTGGAGAAAATTTCCGTCGATTTTGCCGTTATGGAAAAAGCGGAGGGGGTAGTCATGTTGGAGTCTGATTTTGACTGGGATGATGTGGGGGAATGGCCGGCGATAGAAAGACATTATCCGGCAGATGGAAATGGAAACGTGTTTAAGGGAGAGGGAATTGCGGTGGATTCGAAGGGAAACTTGGCTTTTTCAGAACAAGGGCATTGTATAACGCTCCTTGGAGTGGAAGATTTAATTGTCGTTCAATCCGGGGATGCCACCATGGTATGCCATAAAGACCGTGCCCAAGAAGTGAAGGAACTTGCCCGGAAAGTGGGGGAAGCACACCCTGACTTAACTTAACTGTATGCCGGTTTATCTCGGGATTGATTACGGGACCAAACGGATCGGTTTGGCATGGGCTGATGAGTTGGGCATAGCCTTACCAATCGGAGCGGTTCCAGGAGTCGATGATCAATCCTATCTGGACCGCATCGCAGATTTGATTGAAGCGAAGGAAGTGAACGAACTTATTGTGGGGTATCCAATCCATATGGATGGAACAGTAGGGGTGCGGGCGAAGGAAGTGGACGTCTTTATTGCGACCTTGGAAAAGAGTTTTGCCATGCCTGTCCACCGAGTGGATGAGAGACTAACCAGTTTGGCTGCCGAGGAGTCGTTAGGGGTACAATCCAATAAAAAGAAGAAGAAAAATTTAGGGAAAATTGATGCCTCAGCAGCGGGAATTATACTACGCGACTTTATTGAAAATCGAAATGTGATTCCTCCTCCACAGGACTAGGCACAATGAAAAACGAAGAAGTTGATTCTGGTAAACGATGGTGCTGTGTGTGTGCCTACGATGGAACAAACTATGCCGGTTGGCAAAAGCAACCCACTAATGACGCGGTACAAAATAAAATTGAGGATGCATTGCACAATATTTTTTCTACTCCGATCCGAACGATAGGAGCGGGTCGAACAGATGCGGGGGTTCATGCCAATGGGCAGGTTTTTCACTTCGATCATCAATGGACGCATGGCGTAGATAATATGTTACAGGCAATACGTGCCCATCTTCCCTCTGACATTTGTCCACTTTCGATTGAACCAGTTTCCCCCTCTTTTCATGCCATCAGTTCGGCCAAAGGAAAGCGTTACCTTTATCGGGCGGTAAGGGGTTGGGCTATGCCACAGGAGCAGGGATTTTGCATCTCGTTAAAAAATAAAAGTTATGATCTGGAAGCGATGAGGGAAGCGTCCCAGTTTTTAGTGGGAACTCATGACTTCAGTGCCTTTGCAGTTTCTCACCGAAAGGAAGAAAAAGAAGATCCAGTAAAAGAAATTTGGAGCATGACCGTTAATCAGAAAGAAAGGGAGTTCCAATTTGAAGTCGAGGGGAGTGGTTTCCTTTACAAAATGGTACGCAGTATGGTGGGAGGCTTATTGGAAGTGGGAAGAGGGCGTATTGAAGTCGATACCATACGGGAAATATTACAAAGCAGGAAACGGACGGAGGTGGTGGTAAGTGCACCGGCAAAGGGCTTGTGCCTTGAGCAGGTTTATTATTAAGGCCAGATTTTTGATCGAAATGAAATTGTATCAGGAATATTTGAATTATCTTTCCGATTTAATTTTTCCGGGAATCTGTCCGGTATGTGAAAAGGCTCCTTACCAAGATGGACTTTCTTACATGTGTTTAGAATGCGAGGATTTATTGGCTTGGATTACCAAAAATGGCTGTAAGTATTGTGGGATTCCGATGAGTGGTTTTGATTTTAACGGATTGGTTTGCGCGGGGTGTCGAGAAGATCCGCCCCGTTTTAAAAGAGGGAAGTGTTTATTCCTTCTCGACCAAAATGGGAAAAAAATAATCCATGAGATCAAATATCATGGAGTGAAGGATGTGTTGAAAGATTTGCCCCGATGGCTGAATCGAAATGATTCCTTTCGGGAATTTCTTCATGATTCAATTTTGATTCCCGTTCCATTACATCGAAAGCGATTGAGGAAGCGCGGTTTTAACCAAAGCGTGTGGATTGCGAATGCATTCAAAAAAGACCTGGGAGATCGCGTGCAAGTAATTGATGCCCTGACACGAACGAGAAATACTGAAACTCAGACAGAGTTTGACCGGTTTGAGCGAAAAAAGAATGTAAAAAATGCTTTTGCCCTTAAGCATAAAAAGGGTTTAAATAAACAAAACAAATTAATTCTGATAGACGATGTTTACACCACTGGAGCGACCTTGGACGAATGTGCAAAAGCATTAATGCAAGAAGGCTTTCAAAATGTTAATGTTGCAACTTTGGGACATGGATAACAAAAAAGATTAAATTATGGCATTTTTTAGCAAACCAAAATATTCGAAGGTAGTGGTAAAGTCCCGTGAGGGAGTACCGAAGGGAGTTTTTACCAAATGTCCTGAAACCGGTGACATGGTTTTTGCCAAGGAGTTAAAGAAAAACTTAATGGTGGTACCTTCGAGTGGTTACCATTTCCCACTTGCTGCACCTGACCGAATAGAATCGTTATTGGATCCAGGAACCTTCGTTGAGTGTGATTCAACTTTGTCCTCTCTCGATCCTTTGGAATTCAAAGGACTTGCTGCTTACAAAGATAAACTGGAGCAAAATCGTAAGAAAACTTCCCTGGAAGATGCAGTTATATCCGGAATTGGAAAAATGGATGGTCACTGGGTAAGCTTGGCGGTAATGGACTTTCGGTTTCTAGGAGGAAGTATGGGCTCGGTAGTGGGGGAGAAAATTACCCGGGCAATTGAGCGCGGGTTGGAATATTCGATGCCTGTTATTGTAGTCTCTGCTTCGGGTGGTGCTAGGATGTATGAAGGAATATTGAGCCTAATGCAGATGGCAAAAACAAGTGCGGCACTGGCTCGACTTGCAGAAGCCAAGGTACCTTATTTTTCGATTCTAACCAATCCTACGATGGCTGGGGTCATGGCAAGTTATGCAACTTTGGGCGATGTGATCATCGCCGAACCTAAGGCATTAATAGGATTTGCCGGAAGACGTGTGATTAAGGAAACGACCCGAGCCGACCTGCCAGAGGGTTTTCAAACATCAGAATTTTTACTGAAACATGGATTAGTGGATCAAATTGTGGATCGTCATGATTTGCGTGATCGTTTAATTACATTACGGGGTCATTTGGGTGTGAATTTAAAAACCAAAGAACCAACCAATCTCCTAACTTTGGGTAATAAGCCGGTTACAAAGAAAAAAGTGACAGCCCGAAAAACGGCTCCTAAAAAAACTCGGGCAGTGCCCAAATCTAAGTAATCCGGAAATTTCACCTGGAGCGTTGGTGAACGAGACTCTTTCATTTTTATACAGTCTCCGTAATCGAGGCTCAAGTTTCGGGATCGATCGAATGTCGAAGTTCGTGAAGCTACTTGGCAATCCACAGCTCGATTTTCCAGTCATTCATGTTGCGGGTACAAATGGAAAAGGTTCTGTTTGTGCCATGCTTGATTCAATCTATCGAGCGAATGGGTACAAGGTGGGACTCTTTTCTTCTCCCCATTTAATTGAATTGGGGGAACGAATACAAATTAATGGAGAACACATTACCGAGGACGAGATTAACCAATGGGTGGATCGATTAAAGCCTCTTGCCCAAAAAATGGAGGAGGACGAAAGCGAGAACCATCCCACATTTTTTGAATTCATGACTGCTATTGCCTTTTTGCACTTTCAAAAGCAAGGGGTAGACCTTGCGGTGATTGAGACTGGTTTGGGCGGGCGATTAGATTCCACGAATGTGGTCGCTCCCGAATTATCCATTATCACTACGATTTCTAAGGATCATTGTGCCATTTTAGGAAACAGCCTTGAGGAAATAACCCAGGAGAAAGCGGGAATCATTAAAAGGGAGACGCCTGTCCTTATTGGAGATTTGCCGAATTGTAGCGTGGAAGTGGTTCAAAAGATCGCGATTCAACGGAACTCAGAGTTACACTCTATTTCTCATTTCGTACAAGAGGAAAGACCCCAGACCAACCTTCAGGGGTCGTACCAAAGAGCAAATGCAGCCTTGGCACTGCGTGGAGCGGAAATAGTAAGAGAAAAGATTCCCATTAAGAATGATCTTGCCCGTCAGGGGTTAAATCAAGTGAGTCTGCTAGGACGTTGGCAAATAATCGAGGGTTCTCCCCGAGTTATTCTGGACGCGTGCCATAATTCGGCCGGTGCCATTTGCTTACGGGAAAACTTGGACGCATTGTCAGAAAAACCAGAAATTTGGCTTGGGGTACTGGGAGAAGATCGTGCGAAAGAGATTGTTGATGTGGTTTTAGACTTTGCCAGTTCGATTACACTTTTTGAAGTCGAGCAACCCCGTGCTTGTACGGTTGATTACCTTCGTTCTTTAATCCCTGATTCTTTTAGGGGAAAAGTAATCGATTTTAATTTAGAAAAAGCAAAGGATAAATTGAAAAATTCTAGATCTAATGGCACGATTCTAATAACTGGGTCTATTTATTTGATTGGCGATATTCTACAATTTCTCACGCGAGGAGACAGGCACGCAAAAACGAATTGGAACGACTTGTTTTAATTCCTGTGATTCTATGATTTGAACCATATTTTAGGCCTTATTTTTTGGGTTTTGATCGAATCCTTTCCAGCAAAATGAATATTTTTTATAATTTTATAAGATAGTTTTTTGGACTATCAAAATGTTACTCTCCTGTAAATATGCGAGGAAACTAGGTTTTGTGAATAAGTAAATTAACAACTAGTGATAACTTTGTCTTGGAAAAGTAAAAAAAATACGATTTTCTTGTGAATTTTAGTTTCCCCATTATTTTTAAAGGATCATTTTAATTCAACCTCCAAAGTTATTCACACCGCTACATATTGTGTCTCTAACCAAGGGTAAACACTACATATTGTGTCCACGTTAACAAAAACTTTACAAAATTTTCATTTTTTTCTTTTCTTTTCTCTTTTCAACAGACAAGGTCAAATTATGCAACCGACTAATTCCGTTCCCCAAAATTACACTCGGAGCATACTGACTGATACGATTAAATAACAAATATTTTAGCACAATAACAAACGACACAGGGAGCAATACAGATGGACAAAGAATTCAAAATTGGCGAAAAAACTTTTCTTCTCGACGAAGAAAAAGCAATGAAGGCATATCAAGAAAAACAGGTAATTAATGGGCGTGATACCATGACCTTTAATTTACTCCCTCTGAAGTACCAGTGGGCATACGATCTTTACCGCAAAATGAAGGCAAACCATTGGGAACCGGAAGATGTTCCCATGCAAAAAGACGTGGAGCAATGGAAGAGCCAAACTGAATTGAGTGATGCGGAACGCTGGATTGTAATGATGGGAATCGGTTACTTTTCAGCAGCGGAGGGAATTGTGGGCGATAATATCCAGCATGTGGTACGCGAACTAGTTACTGCTCCCGAACTTAAACTTGTTTTAGGTCGCCATGCTCATGAGGAGAATATCCACGCAGACAGTCTTCTCTACATGATCAGTTCCTTGGGAATTAACCCCCACGAATGTGAGGCAATGTTCGAACAAGTTGATACCATTCGCAGGAAAAACGAGTTCGTCACTAAAGTATCGAAGAGCTTGCGTAGAGATATGGATTTAACGCAAACAGCTGAGAAGCAGGAATTTGCAAAAAATATATTCGTTTTTGGTCAGTGCATGGAAGGAACACAGTTCTACGGCTTATTTGGTATGATATTGAGTCTTGCTCGCCAGAATAAATTTCCTGGCGTGGGGCAAATGTTCCGCTACACATTGCGTGACGAATCGAATCATATCGAACTTTTTCGTAATCTTTTCCGTGTATTGGTAGACGAAAATCCTGATGTGTGGACTCCGGCTTTCAAGGACGAGTTAACTGAATTAATGAAAGAAGCAGTTGAACTGGAAAAAGAATTTATTCGGGACTGCCTCCCTGTAAATTCAGTAGGGTTGAGCTCCGATGAATTTTGCACTTACATTGATTTTATTGCTGATCGCCGGCTCAATGGAATTGGATTGGATGTGCTTCATCCCGGACTTGATAATCCATTCCCTTGGTTAGCGGAAACAATGGACGTTAAGAAAGAACAGAATTTCTTCGAAGGCCGTGTGACAGAATATCAAAAGTCCTCTGCTTTGTCCGAAGTTGCTGACGACGAGCTTTGATTGGTAAGCTCAGGGGTTCTAACAATAATTAATAGGTGGTTGAGGGGTAAGGATAAGATTTATGCGTAATACGATTTTTGATGAAGATAAGTTGCTTGTAAAAGCAGCAGGAACACCCAGCAAGGATAAGCCTCGCTTCGATTGGGCTCAGGGCCTGGGTGATAATAGATTTGAAGTACCGAAGGTACGAATTACAGATGGCGCGGGTGATCGTGATTTCCACATCGCCGAGGTGGCCGAAGTCATTGGGGAGGCATTGACCAACCTAATGATATCAAGGGAAGAAAACGAGATATATACCCCAAAAAACCGGGAACTCGTGGTGGAGTCCGCCCGGATCGTCGCGGATCGCTTAATTGAGCGAATGGCCGAGGAGGAGGAAGGCGGAGCCCCCCGCCTCTCCTTTGACGAGCTTTATCGTTTGATCGAAAAAGCATTAGTTGAAAACGATGCCTATGATGTGGCGAAGAGTCTTGTCTTTTGTCGATCAAATGATGGCGGAGCGATCTCGGATGATCACATGGTCGACCAAATTCGGTTGATTCGGAGAAGCGGACAGGTAGTTCCATGGAACGCCGCCAAGATTGAAGTAGCGGTGCGTAAAGCATTCCTTTCCTTGCAAACGGACTCTCAACCTGCAGTTGAACTTGCCCGCCAAGTTACTCGCAAGGCATTGTCTACTGGGCAGGCCTTTATTAATATAGAGGATATCCAGGACCTTGTTCAGGAGGAATTAATGCGCACCGGGCATTTTAAGGTTGCGGAATCCTACATTTTATACCGAGCACGCCGACGCATCGAAAGAGAGACTGGTGCAGGTATTGATGAGGCCAAACAGGACTCAATGATTGTCGTTCAAAAAGAGGACGGTTCCACTTTTTTCTGGGATGGCATTGACCTCAAAAAACGAATTTCATTTGCTTCAATTGGACTTAATCTATGCCTGAGTACTGAAGAAATTGAAGAAAGCCTTCGCCGCTCTGTATTTTCGGAAATTAGTGAAGTTGATTTACGCCGAACCATTATTTTAAATTCGAAGACTCTTATTGAAAAGGATGGAGATTTTGCCAAGTTTTCGGCCCGTATACTTTTAAGTTATGTCTACGAAGAGGTGTTGGGTTGGGATATCTCGGTCAATACAATCGAGGAACTCAAAGGTTTTCATGCGAAAGGCCTTAAAAAATATCTTAAACATGGGGTGGAAATCAAGCGCCTTGATGCCAAATTACTCAAACTTAATATTAGTAAATTAGCAGATGCTATTGATCCGTCGGCAGATTTAGATTTTGATTATTTGGGAATTCAAACTTTATACGATCGTTATTTGGTGGTCGATAAAACAAATGAATCTCCCCAAAGACTGGAAACTCCTCAATTGTTTTGGATGAGGGTCTCGATGGGAATATTCGCCCACGAGGACAATCCTGAAGATCAAATTATCTCCTTATACAACTTATACAAGAGCAGAAGATTTTGTTCTTCTACACCCACATTATTTAATTCGGGAACTCCTCATTCACAACTTTCTTCCTGTTACCTTTACAAGGTCGATGACACGATTGAATCAATCATGTATCGGGGAATTGCGGAGAATGCATTTTTGTCAAAATGGGCGGGTGGATTGGGCGGTAGTTGGACTGCTGTCCGTGGAACGGGTAGCCATATTGCAGGCACCAATGGCGAGAGCCAGGGTGTGATTCCTTTTCTCAAAATGCACAACGATCAATTGTGTGCTGTCAATCAGGGAGGGAAGAGAAAGGGTTCGGGTTGTGCCTACTTAGAATCCTGGCATTGTGATATTATTGAGTTCTTAGATCTCCGTAAAAATACGGGCGACGACAGGCGTCGGACCCATGACATGAATACAGCAAATTGGATTCCCGATTTGTTCATGAAGAGAATGGAGTCCCGCGGGAATTGGACATTATTCCGGAGTAATGAGGTTTCTGATTTACATGACTTATACGGTAAAGCTTTTGACTCGAAGTATGAGGAATACGAAGCTCTCGCGGAAAAGGGAGATATTTGGTCTCATTCGATGCCCGCACTCGATCTTTGGAAGCAAATGCTAAAAATGATTTTCGAAACGGGGCATCCATGGATTACTTTTAAGGACACTTGCAATGTTCGCAGTCCACAGGATCATGCTGGCGTAATTCATAGTTCCAATCTCTGTACTGAAATTACTTTAAATACTGGAGCCGATGAAACGGCAGTATGTAACTTGGGTTCCGTAGTTTTGGATTCTCATTTGAAGAGTGATGGTTCCTTGGATCATGACAAATTAAGGGATACCATTCGTATTGCGATCCGAGCATTGGATAATGTAATCGATGTAAATTTCTACCCGACCGATGCAGCCAAGACTTCAAACATGAGGCACCGACCTATTGGATTGGGAGTGATGGGCTTACAGAACGCCCTCTTCCGGAAAGATATTTCCTTTTCTTCAGAAGAAGCAATTGAGTTCAATGATGAATTCATGGAAGCAATCTGTTACTACGCCTATGAAGCTTCAAGCGATTTAGCCAGCGAACGCGGTACTTACTCTTCATTCCGTGGTTCAAAATGGGATCGGGGGATTTTACCGCAAGACACAATCGAACTACTTGAAAAGGAACGCGGTTGTGAGGTGGAAGTTCCCAAGGGCGAAAAAATGGACTGGTCAGTTGTGCGAGAAAAGATAGCCAAGCATGGAATGCGGAACAGTAATGTTATTGCCATTGCACCGACGGCTACAATTTCAAACATTATGGGATCGTCACCTTGTATCGAACCCACTTACAAAAACCTATTTGTTAAAAGTAATCTCTCCGGTGACTTCATGGTGTTAAATCGTTTCTTGGTGGAGGATCTTAAAAAACTTGATCTTTGGAATGGTGAAATGTCAGATCAATTGAAATATTTCGACGGTGAACTCTCTGACATTGCTTCGATTCCGGATAATCTTAAGAAAAAATATTCCACTGCGTTTGATGTTTCTTACGAGTTTGTAATCGCCGCGGCGGCCCGTCGTCAGAAATGGATAGATCAATCTCAGTCCGTTAACTTGTTTCTTGGTCAACCCAACATGAAAACACTTTCTCACATGTACCGGGCAGCATGGAGGCAGGGACTGAAGACCACCTATTATCTTCGTACATTGGGTGCTTCGAATATTGAAAAAGCAACCGTTTCTTTAAATCATTCCAAACCGATGGGGGATGTGGCAGGTGAACCTTCTGCAAAAAAAGAGTACACTGATGCGGAAGCCAAAGCGTGTAGCATTCAAGCCATGATGAATGGTGAAGAGTGCGAATCTTGCCAATAAATATCTAGTAACAGACTTTCTTTTTAATTGAATGTAAAAGATCGTTTGGCTGAGTTTCTTGCTCAACAACCTACCTGCGATAGCGATGTATTCATCGCACCGAATGCAATAGTTGTGGGAGATGTACGTATCGGTAAGCAGTCCAGTATTTGGTACGGAAGTGTTTTAAGGGGTGATATTAATTACATCGAAATCGGAAATTTTTCCAATCTGCAAGACGGGGTAATCGGACATCTCTCAGATGAAAAACCTTTAATCGTGGGCAATTATGTAACGGTTGGGCATGGTGCAATTATCCATGCCTGTACGATCGAAGATGAATGCTTAATAGGAATGAATGCCACCGTGCTTGATGGTGCGGTGGTCGGAAAACAATCCATTGTAGCTGCGGGTACAGTCGTACCGGCCGGAATGTTAATTCCTCCTGGTTCTTTAGTTGCCGGTGTGCCCGGAACCATAAAGCGGGAGTTAGGAATTGAGAAACGAAACGGATTGAAGAAATGGGCTGAAAAGTATCTCCAAGTAGCGAGGGCTCATCAAGAGTTGAATTTTAGCTAAGCTTACTTTTTACCGGATTCCTCCATACCATATTGTTGGTACAGTTCGATCACAGATTCTTTAAGAGAGGGGAGTGGGTGAGTCGCCCCAACCGCTTCCGCACAGCAAGAAATATAGGATCGAATTGCACTTTCTGTTGCCACTTTTTGATCGGCAGTAAGGGAATTTAATAATGCACAACGTGCTTCTTTCCACTCTTCTTGATCGAATGAATGTTGAAGCATAACTTCTCCCCATTTCTTAAGTTCATCCTTACTAAGTTCTTTAATCCATTCCATCCCACAAAACATAGCCAAATTAGACTTCATCGGCAAATCGATTCCCAAAGAGAAAAGTTTATAATTTTCGCTTGGAGTCGAGGGTGGAAAATGCGTAAATAAAATACTCTTTAACATACTATCATGACTACTCAATCTGCTGATCATCTTTACAGTAAAAGTAACCCCTATTCTTCAGGACTCCTTGTCAACCGAGTGATGACAGAAGGGTCGGACAAGGAAACTCGTCATTTCGAATTTTCACTTCAGGATAGTGGTTTGAGTTATGAGCCGGGAGATTCTCTTGGTGTGCTTCCGGTAAATTGTTCGGAGGTAGTGGATGATCTTTTGTCAGTACTTGGCTTTTCCGGTACTGAACCGGTACAAATTGGCGAGGAAAGCTTCTCCCTGAAAGACACATTACTTCACAAGTTTGCCTGTACGGTACTGAGTAAAATTCAGATTAAGAAATTTAATGATATTGCCCGAGTTCCCGCTCTTGAAGAATTACTTAAGATCGAGAATAAAAATGATCTTGTCGATTATATGTGGGGTCGCGAACTGATTGATTTATTTAAGGAATACCCCCAACAGGGACTTGCTGTTGAAGATTTTGTGAGTCTTCTCCGACCAATGCCCCCCCGTTTATATTCTATCGCATCGAGCTTAAGTGCTCATTCGGAGGAAGTTCACTTGACTGTTGCGGTGGTTCGGTACGATTCACATGGTAGAAAAAGAAAAGGGGTTTGCTCCTCTTATCTTGCTGAGCGAGTGGGGGAGACCATTCCCTGTTATTTTCATCCCAACAAAAACTTCAAGTTACCGGCAGTTCAAAATGCTCCCATTATCATGGTGGGACCGGGGACTGGAATTGCTCCCTTTCGGGCTTTTATCGAAGAAAGAATGGCAACTGGTGCTACAGGGAAAAATTGGCTTTTCTTTGGGGATCGTTCTCAAAAAACTGATTATCTTTATGGAGAAGAATGGATTCGTTATCAAAAGGAAGGAATTCTTAATGAATTAGATCTTGCCTGGTCGAGAGATCAGGAAGAAAAAGTTTATGTCCAGCATAAGATGTTGGAAAGAGGTGCAGAACTTTGGAATTGGATACAAGAAGGAGCCCTCTTTTATGTATGTGGGGATGCATCCCGTATGGCGAAGGATGTCGACCAGGCATTGCGAACGATTGCACAGGAGCATGGTTCGATGAGTGAGGAGGATTCTGCTGTTTGGATCAAGTCACTACAAAAAGAAAAGCGCTATTTAAAAGATGTGTATTAAATCTAGGAATTAAATCTTTTTTAGGTCCTTTAATACAAATACTTTTTTATTGGAGAAAATTTTAGAAAATTTGTATTTCGCTGTTTACAATAATTGATAATC
>NZ_CAXLMO010000059.1:0-71456 GCF_964187635.1 Candidatus Seribacter sulfatis
TTGTGTTGGCGATAGATGAATCAGTTACACCGGAACCTGTCCACTGGACAAATTCCCAATGAATGTTAGTAGGAACTGCATTGAGCGCAATGAGTGAATCATAGTCATGTGCCCCGGTAGGATCAGGGTTGAGTGAACCTCCTGTAGATACCGAGGCAGTTAAGTTTGCCTTCACTTGTAGGAAGGTCGAAAAGTTATGATCTGAATCTTCAAATGTACTGCCGTAATTCCAAGTGGAACCACTCGGAGGAGTTGCATTGCTAATCTTTAAATATAAGTTTGAGGGTACACCAGATGAAAATGCGGGCCATTTCCATTGCGGGCCGGTAACTGTATTATATCTTGCAGAAGGACCAGTAATCATTCGGTCATAAAATCGAATTGCAATCGGATGATTTGCAGGAGGAGCATTCGTTACAATAGTGATACCAGAATTAACATTGTAATTGGCTGGTTCATTTGGGTATACGCTCACCACATTTGAGTTTTTTGTAAAAACGGTTGTAAAACCGAAAGTCCCGTCTGCAAAACCATAACCACTACTCGAGTCACCTAGCCTAGTTCCAAATGTCAAAGGAATCCAAGTTCCTGTGAATGGGTTGCTGTTGGTCGCCAAATCAAAATAGCCCAAAGTCGCGAGGGTACCATCTCCGTTACTGCTAGAACCTGAATCCAGATTAACACCATTTCTGTCTTTGAGAAGAATTGAACTCGTTAGGTCGGTTTCCGTAGTCCAGTGGATAACTATTTGTTGTTCATTTCCTTTTAATTTAAGGGAATGGAATGTCGCCAATGAGCAAACAAAGAATAAACGAATACAAACTTCTAAAAGTATGTTATAGTAAGGATTTCTCGCAATTTTAATTAGCACGAATGAATCCAAAATTGTTTTAGAATTACAAAAAAAAGTTTATTTGAGATAGGGCTTAATCTCATACTAGAAAATCTACTCTCAGAATACCCCATTTTGCAAGTATATTCCCATAATAAAATTGAGGAGAAATATACATGAAATTGATTAATAATTCGATATAACTTAATCTAATGATGTGATGATTTAATTTACTAATTTTTAATTTGACCTGCCTGATTCTAGGATTGATATTATAGCTCTACAATGCCCGCTATTTTCTTATACCGTGTGCCCAAGTGGTTTTGGGTTACGATTTTTGCTTTCTTGGTACAAATCAAGTTGTTCTCCGCAAAACAAACAATCAACTTTTCAACGTGGATTGATTTTTCTAATTTGAATGCGAGTGATCCTGGGGGTGCCACCAAACTTCTGAAAGGCTTAACTGCAGCAGGAGGGTCTCCAACCGCACTTTATGAAGACCAAGCCGATAATCAAAGTTATAACGGAGATTTGATCGAATTAGGATTTTTCAAAGATTTGGGTGATGACGGAGCAGTTGGTGGAACTGGCGGAAATGCAGATTCTGCCTCTACTACCAATTTCAAGGGTTATTGGACTCCGTTAACGAGTAGGACAACTATAGGTCAAGATGCCAAATGGCTTGCAGGACTTGGTTCTGCAGGTCCTGAACAATCTATTCCCGCAGGGGAATTCGGTTTTAATGTGACAATCAACAATGGCGATGGAATTAATGATGATGATACCGCCTTTGTAAACTGGCACACTCCCATTGAGTCGGGATTTAAGATCGCGGATCAACAAACTGGCGGCGAAGATACAGATCTTTCTACAAATTGGGCTTTGTTAACCGCAGCAACCAATGCAAAGCTTGGTATTCGTTTTTATGACATTAACACCGCAGGTAATCCTCCCACGCCTTCAGGCACTAATGGTGCTACTAAAGTAAACGGAACCACAAGGTATAACACAATTATGGATCCGGACTGGGTTTGGCAATCTACTGACGACCAGACTTTGAATATGGCAATTCACGAAAATGATGGTTCTGGGAGCATGTCTCTCAACACGGCTCTTATTTTTGAGTTTGATAATACTGATGCTTACACCGCAAATCTGGCAAAAGTAGGAACTAGTAACACTCGAGTTGAAAATGACGATTATGTTGCGACTGTAACCCACTACAGTGGTTCGGGGAATATAGATCTTGATGCATCCGGAATTGGTTCTACCGTCCTCAGTGGTTTGACCGGTTCAGGAAATATATTGGGAGGCGATGATGGAAGTACACTCACAATACACTCTGCAGCAGGTAATACCGGAACCGATGCTTTTGATTTTACTGGCAATATTTACGAAACCTCTTCTGCCAGTACCGACTTATCGATAATCAAGACGGGTGCAGGCGATCAAGAATTAACGGGAAATATAAATTTGGCATCTGGTAGTGGTGATAAGGGTTTTATCAATCTTACCGATGGTGGACTAACTTTAAATCCCGGTAGTGGTGAAACACAGGTGATTGAGTATTTAAAAGGAGCAGCAGGAACAACCCTTACCTTGGATAATACGGGTGCCAGTACAATTGAATTAGGGTTTGCACAATCACAATCCACAGCAACATTTTCTGGAGGAGTGGTACTCACGGGAACTGGCTCATCCAATATCATCAAAGTAGCAACAGGAACGACCGCCGCTGATTACGCGAAAGAACAGGTATTTGAAACTGGAGTAATAAGTGGATCTGAAAAATTGGCAAAATCGGGCGTTGGTCGTTTGAAATTAACTGGAGATAATACCTTTAGCGGGGGGATGGATATCAATGACGGAACGGTAGTTGCCGGGCATGATGATTCACTTGGAAGTGGTACTATTACCATCAATAAAGGTAAACTTGAGGTTAGTTCTGGGGTTACCATAAGTGAGACCATCCAGGGTGGATCTGGAAAGAGTTTAATCGGAGGAGATGGCACTGTATCGAGTGTTACTATTGGGTCTGGTGCTAATGAAGTTGATTACTTGTCTCCAGGACAGGGCATCTCTTCTTCATTAAGTCCATCTCAAAAACAAATTGGATTTGGAAATGGTGATGCTGACGATGCAATTGGTTCATTTACAGCAACCACTCTAAGCCTACAAGGAGGAGGGGTTTATGATTGGGAGATGCAAGATTTTGATGGCACAACGGGTGGTACAGATTACGATGTTATGAACTTTACAAACCTTAGCTTTGGTTCAAGTAGTGATCGCTTTACGATTAACATTATGGGGATTCAGTCAAGCGATGGAACAGAAGGTGCACCAGATAATTTTGGTAGCATATGGGGGAAGTCTAGGCAGACAACCAATGGATTTAAGTTTCTCACAGATGGAGGAGGATCCGGTGGTGGTATTACTTGGGGAGCATGGAATGCGGGAAATATAGATGACTATTTTGAATTTCGTTTTGATGATTTAGCCTACAACGCTAGTAATAATGGACAATACAATCAATGGGGACAGGATTGGAGTGTACATTACGACAGTGGAGATTTTTATTTGCAATTTTCGGCTGCACCTGAACCTTCCACTTACATAATGGTAACTGGTTTATTTATGCTACCCGGCTTTCGAATGTTTAGAAAATGGCGGAAGAAGTCTACTTCATCGGTTACTGATACAGAAGAAGCGTAAAATTACGTACGATTAAGTTCTAAGCCCCTAGCTATCAGTTAATTCGACTAAATCTTTTAGGTTTGTAAAGTGGTTAGTCAGTGCTTTGGGACGATCCATGTCGCCGATAATCTTTTGAAAAGTTTCCTTTTTTGAGATTTGTAGTGCCCGGACTCTTTCCTCCACAGTTCCCTTAGTCACCAACCGATAGACAAAGGTGGGCTTGGTCCGGCCTAGTCGGTGTGCCCGGTCAATTGCTTGTTCCTCTATTGCTGGATTCCACCACGGGTCCATTAGGAATACATAATCTGCCGATTTTAAGGTAACTCCAAGACCGGCGGCTTTCAAAGAGGCTAACATTACAGTTGGACCGGAGGAGTTTTCAAAGGTTTCCACGGGCAGTGTGCGATTTCGGGTCGAGCCGGTCAGTTCTAAAATTTGCAGGTCTGGAATTTGCTGAGTAATCGAATTTTTTAAAATTTTGAGAAAGGAGGTAAATTGGCTGAATACGATTATTTTTGTCCCTGAACTGGTAAGTTCATTGAGTTTTTCCAACAAAATCTCACCTTTTGAGCCAGTAGGCGGTAATCCTTCTCTCCATGGGAGCAAGGCAAGGTCACAGCACACTTGCCTGAGTCGGGTGAGTAAGGAAAATACATGAGTGGGAGCGTGCTTAATTGCTTGCTTTAAGTTGTCTCCATGTTCTGCAATCGCACCTTCAGTTAGTTTGCGATATTCTTTTCTCTGTTCATCGTTTAAAACGCAGCTTATTTCATTTTCTAGTTTTGGAGGCAATTCTTTAGCCACTTCGCTTTTAATTCTTCGTAATACAAAGGGAGTAACTTGTTTACGAAGAAGTACTGCAGTAGCTTCTGGATCTGCAATTAATTCATTTTCAAATTCTTTTCTTCCCCCTAATAATCCGGGCATGAGAAAGCGAAAAATTGTCCACAAATCAAGGGCAGTATTTTCGATCGGAGTTCCAGATAATGCAAGTCTATGATCAGCTTCGATCGATAGGCATGCTTGAGTAACCTTTGCCTTCGGGTTTTTAATTAATTGAGCTTCGTCTAAAATCGCATACCTAAATTTATTTTCATCAAGCAGACTGCGATGTCTTCTCAGTTGGGTATAACTGGCCACCCAAAGGCATGGCTCTTCCTTTTTTTCAAAGTGATTTTCTTTATTTAAAATTTGAACTTTAATTTGTGAAAAGCGTTCTTTTACTTCCCTCACCCACACTGGAACGACTGAAGCGGGGCAAATCACAATGTCGGAAAGAGTTTGTTGAGAGTTTCCGGCAAGAATTGCGAGAGTTTGAATGGTTTTTCCCAAGCCCATCTCATCGGCAAGTAACCCATGGCATCCCAATTTGTGCAAGGTGTTCAGGTGAGCCACTCCGTCTTTTTGATAAGGTCGTAAAAAGGAAAACTTTTTTGAAATCCCATTTTTCTCTGGGTTCATTATCGCTGTTTGCCAATCAGCTAATTTTCCATCTGGTCGGGCATTTAAATATTTTCGGGCGAAGAGAGAAAATAGCATATACCGAGGCCAGTTTGTTCTTCTGCTATCCCCCCGATTCCTTTGCCACCATTCAAAGTCTTCCAGTTGGTCTTGGTCGAGACGAACCAATCCATGACCTCTAATATATGTCGTTCCGTTTCGAGCTCTTGCAATTTTCCTAGTATGTTCACTTCCGAGGCGAAGAGTGCCAAGCTGAAAGCTTTCTCGAAGAGTCATTTCCTGCTCATTATTACTCCGTGCCTCAATTTCCCAGCTCAGTTTTCTTTGCCCATGCCGAAGTAATTTGGCATCCCCTTCAAATTGAAGAGTAAAGCTTCTCTCCCAATGGGGTAGGACTTCTTCTGCAAATAAGGCTACATTTTTCCAATCTTTTAGCCGAAAGAGGCCTTTGGTTTTTTCAAACAAAAAACCTTTTCTCCCCGCTTCTGCAACGAAGTTCATTAGGGTGGGGCGGTCAGTATTTTCAAGCTTCGAGGTAATGGGCAAACCATAGGCTCGCTGTTGATTCTTTTTTGATATCTGCCATAGTGGGGTTGCCGTTAACCCTTTAGAAGTTGAGACCTCGATTAAGACAGTGATTGGAATAAGAGTAGGTGCCTGCTTCTTAGTAGAGGTGGGTTTAGGAGCAGGTTCTTCTTCGAGTTCTTCTGGTTCCTTCGGTATCTCCACCTCCGAGGGAGTGAGTTGTTCAAGAAGAGGATCTTCCTCATGGATCTCGGCCACCAATTCTTCAATTTCATAAAGGCCGGCGGTTCCGAGGGCGATTCCGAGTGTATCGTCGGGGGAAGAGGTTCGAATTTCAGGTCTTTGCTCGTTCCATTCAATCACGGAATAGGTTTCTACCCGATTCACCTTGCGGGTCACAATGATTTGACTTGTTTGGATATCAAGCGAGGAAAGAGTGCCTTCTCGATAAAAGGATCGGCCGATTTTAAGATGATCTTTATTTATGAATTTTTCCCAATCACATTCGGAGAGACGAAATAGCCATGCTTCCACCGCATTTCGGGTGAATGTTCGTGCAGGGCCGTTAGAGATCATAAATAGAGAGAGAAATTACAAAATAAATGCTACATTTTAATTTTTCTAGATGTTAGTTCGCAAGGGGAAACCCTTGATTTTAGAAGAAAGTTATGCACACAGACTTACCCATGCAAATCTTCGCGCAATGCCCAGTCATATACTTCGGTGTATTTTTTGGCCGCTAAATCCCATGAACAAGGGTTCTCAATTGCATTTTTTCGGATTTGCCGGAAAGAATTTGCATTGTTAAAGAGTACTAAAGCTCTGTTAATAACTTCACTGAGTGATGCGGATGTGCATTCTTCGAAAAGAAATCCATTGGGAGTGGAAGACTGGTTACTTGATAGGTCTACGATTGTGTCTGCAAGGCCTCCTGTTTTGCGAGCGACCGGGATGGTGCCATATCTCATAGCATACTGTTGCGCTAGTCCACAGGGCTCGAACCGACTGGGCATTAAAAAGAAATCAGAACCCGCAAATATTCTGCGGGCAAGTCCATCATCAAACCCAATAAAAACACTAATGTTTTGCGGGAATTGTTCGGCCAGTTTTTTGAATCTGTTTTCTTCATTTTTATCTCCACTACCGAGTAAGATAAATTGAAAGTTTCTGTGTGTGGCGAAGAGATCGGGAAGAGAGTCCACTAATAAATCCAAGCCTTTTTGATGGTACAATCTAGAGACTGCTCCAAAAACAGAGGTTTTCTCATCAAATTGTAAATTCATTTCTTGAAGCAGGGCGATTTTGTTGGCTCGTTTCCCCTTTTCTGGTTCGGCTGGATGGATCGTATGTTTTAGGGCAATGTCAGTCTCTGGATTCCAACTATTTTCATCGATTCCGTTTAAAATACCGATCAGATCGGCACCTCTGTATTGCAAAGAAGTTTCAAGGCCCTGACCATAATGTGGAGTACGTATTTCTTCTGAATAACTGGGACTCACCGTGGTGATCTTGTCTGCATGCTGAATACCTCCTTTTAAGAGGTTCATTGCATTGTAATGATTAAAACCTTCAATTCCGCCAAATATGCTCGGAAGACCTGAAAGTGAAAAAGTTTTTTCTGGAAATGAACCCTGATGTTCCAAATTATGAATGGTGAGAACCGATCGAGACTTTCTTTTGGGGGATGATTGAGCATTTAAGTAGGCAGGTAAAGGCGCCGCCATCCAATCGTGGGCGTGAAAAATATCGGGTCTCCAACCGGTCGCCTTTTCTATGGATAATGCCGCTTTACTTAAGGCAAAACAACGGAGCGGGTTGTCAATATAATCGCCATTTTCATCGGCATAAATTCCTGGACGGTCAAAAAGAAATTTATTTTCGAGCAGATAGACGGGAATATCTGAATCGCCAAGCCTTGTTTCAAAAAATTGAAATAAATATGATTTGAATCCAAATTTAAGAGTAATGGTAGTGGGTAATAACTTAGAATCCAAGTGCTTGCATTCCCTGTGCAATGGACAGAGAACTCTTACATCCACTCCCAATTGGCGAAGGGCAAGTGGAAGTGCCCCGACTACATCTCCTAGTCCACCCGCTCGTACTAATGGACCCACTTCGGGACTAACAAAAAGAACATTCATTTATGATTTTTTATTATATTCATCCAATGTCACAAAAGGTAACTGGTTTGATTGGCAACTTGAATCGTTTTTAACTCTTTATTCAAGACTTGCGATTGGTTATGCAGGTAATGTATTGTAATCTCTCAATTACGATTTCCATGAATTTCTCTTCCCCACAATCATTCGTCACTTTTTTTCTCGCTTTTCTCGTGAGCTAAATTGGTCTTTGATCGTTCCGAAAAAGCATCCTTTATGATCTCAGTTGATCATTTTTATGTCCTCTAATTTTCATGGCTGAAAGTACCTTAGAATTTGATTCAGAAAGAGATTTTCACAAGCTCTACGAAGAAAAGCCGAAAAACTTAAGATCCATTGAAAAGAGTCTAAGTGTTCATTTAGTTGCTCGAGGTTCTTCGCTTCAGATAAGTGGTGATGAGCAGGGCGTCAATCAATGCGAAGAGTTATTTTCTCTTCTCCAAATCGGACAAGAACAGGGTTTTATACCGAGAGGAGCCGATTTTATTCGTTTTTTAGAAAAAATTGCAACTGGTCAATCCAAGGAACTTCGCGAATTACTTTCAAAACCATTGGTTTTAAAGATAAGAAAAACTTCGATTGTTCCTCGTAATCTTAGTCAGAGACACTTTTTAGATTTGATTATTAAACATGACCTTGTCTTTGGGATCGGTCCCGCTGGTACCGGAAAGACTTTCCTCGCTATGATATTAGCACTAGATGCATTGTTGAGAGGAGATGTGCAGCGCATTGTTCTTGCCCGACCTGCTGTAGAAGCGGGAGAAGCTCTCGGTTTCTTACCGGGTGACTTAGAGGAAAAATTGTTACCTTACTTAAGACCCCTCTACGATGCAATGGATGAAGTACTTGGTCCCATTGAGGCTCGTAAATTAATTGAAACTGGAGTGGTTGAAATTGCTCCGCTTGCCTACATGCGGGGACGCACACTGGGGAAATGCTTTGCACTCCTTGACGAAGCTCAAAACACAACTCGTTCTCAAATGATGATGTTTTTGACTCGATTGGGGGAAGGCAGTAAAATGGTGGTAACTGGAGATGTCACACAGATTGACCTTCCATCCAAGCAGGAATCTGGATTAGTGGAAGCCCACAAAACGCTTTCGAATGTAGATGGAGTATATTTTCATCAATTTGATCATCGAGATGTAGTTCGGCATCCGCTCGTGAGTAAAATAATCTCGGCTTATGAAAAGCCTGAATGCTAAATTCCTGTAATTGTAATGGAAGAAAAAAAACCTTTACGAAAAAAGAATGGTCGCAAGCTCGCCCGTAGAAGGAAAAGCCTGAAGGAGGGGAGCGAGGATTTAAAATTGTCATCTGGGATTCGAGGAGTTTGGGAGAATGTGGGAAAGCAAGTATTTTTTACTCTGATTTTTGCCACCTCCATTGTTTTTATCTGTTTCGTTGGACAAGATCCACCTGGATTGCGCTCATTGGGGGAAGTGGCACCTGAGAATGTTTATTCAGATCGTGCTTTTTCTTTTCAGAGTGAAATTAGAAGAAGGGACGCGGAAGAATGGATTCGTAGCAGTACTCCCCGTGAGTTTTCTCAGAATATTGCGGGCGAGGAAAGTTTTAAAAAAGCGATGATTCGTTTAGAGGAAGGGCTCGTTTTACTGAGTTCAATGGATTTGGAAAGCCAGGTTATCGCACGAGAATCCTTGCGGGATGAATTAGAGGCCAATTTTAATCTCAATGTGAGTCAAGCTGAACTGGATGGTCTTTTTTTATGGCGTAACTTTTCTGATCCATCCTCGTTTTTCGAGATTATTAAGGAGCTTCTCGGTAAACTTCATCTAACTGGAGTGGTCAAGTTTCCCTCTGTCGACCAGAAATTTCATTCCGAGGCGAATGCTACTCTTTTAATCAATAATACGATGGTGAATCTATCCAATAACCTTATTGTGATCGAAGGCATACAAAACGGTTTGCGATTTAATCTTGATGCAGAGAGTTTGGCTCCTGATTTCCCCGAACTTTCCCTTTATTTAAATAAATTAAAAGAACATTTAAGCAATGATGGCCCCTTTCCAGAGACCGGATTGTTACTGGAAGACTTTATTGAGAGCGTAGATGAAAATGCCTCTTTTTCCGCTCAACAGTTCCGTAATGAACTTGCGGGTAATCTTTCGGTATTTGTCAAAAAAGGTCTTTTCTTACGAGATATCGATCGTGAAGCAACCACAGCTGCACAAAATCGTGCCATCGCCGAGATGGAGCAACCTGTGGTGATGGTGCAGGAGGGCGATGTCATACTTAAGAAAGGGAGTAAATTAACCGAAAGTGACTTAGAAAAGTTTGGAGAATTTCTTTCCCTCACTGTGGAAGACCGAGACCTCTTGCCCAAGAGAATCTTTATTACTGCAGGAACCTTCCTTATTGCCATTTTTTACATCAGTTTGGTACTGCCTAATTTTTGGAGAGATACTATCCGTTCTACTATCGTGGCAGTGGCGATACTTTCCAATTTATGTTTGTCCAGGCTAATATTAGAATTGGGATCCACGGATCTGTTTGGGGGAAACACTATATTGATCGGCTTAATTCCTTACCTCATCCCGATTGCTTTTGCACCGATGATCGTGATGATTACTGTGGGACCGAGAATGGCTGCACTATCGGCCCTGATGACGAGTATCTTTCACGCTACGATGCAAAATGCAGGGATTGAAGCTTTGGCGATTTCTTTAAGTGCGGGTTTGGTCGGTGCTTTTTTCTGCCGGGAAATCAGGCTTCGGGGAAGTGCTCTCAAGGCAGGAGCTATGGCGGGATTAACGGGGGCGATTTTAGCACTCGGTATTGGCTTTGCCTCGGGAGGATGGGGGGTAGCTTCGGTTAATCATGCGTTGGCATCATTAGTAATGGGAGTTCTCACCGGTGGTCTTGTGCTCACTGCAATGCCCTTAATTGAGCACATTTTTAAAGTTGCGACCGATGCTACTTTATTTGAGTTAACTGATTTTAATCATCCGCTTCTTCGTAAAATGCAGGTCGAAGCCCCGGGTACCTATCACCATAGCTTAATGGTGGCTAATTTGTCGGAAAATGCGGCTGTTGCGGTAGGTGCAAATCCAATTTTATGTAGAGCATGTTCTCTATTTCATGATATCGGAAAGATGGCGCAGCCTCATTATTTTACTGAGAATCAAGGTGAATTCGGAAACCCCCACAATAGGCAGAATCCCGCCATGAGTGCTTTAATCATAAAAAGCCACGTGAAAGAAGGGATTGAAATGGCAAGGGAAAGTGGACTGCCCAAGATTTTTAGAGATGTGATTAGGCAACACCACGGGACCACGCTGGTGAAATACTTTTACCACCAGGCGAAGCAAAAAATTAAACAGGAAAAACTGCCTTATGGGGAACTTGATACCGAAGAACCCGATGAGTCCACTTATCGCTATGATGGCCCTAAGCCCCGCTTTAAGGAAAGCGCGATTATTTTCTTTGCTGATTCGGTAGAGGCTGCTGCGAGAAGTCTGCCTAAAGTTACTCAGCATAGTGTGGAAGAATTACTAGAAAGTATTTTCCATGACCGGTTGGAAGACAGGCAATTAGATGAATGCCCTTTAACCCTGGAGGAGGTCGCTAAAATCAAAAAAAGTTTTATCAAAACCACATTGAATATGCTTCATACTCGAATTGAATATCCTGAGGAAGAAAAGAATGCAAAGTCTCCGGGCCGTGATAGTTCGTCCCCTTTTAGTGATCAATCAAAAAAATGATAAAATTTTGATCACGATCGAGTATACCAATTTACATCCTGCACTTTCATATACTGAGGATAAGTTAAATAAGTTTTTTCAACGAATTTTTTTAATTCACGAAAATATGTCGAATGGCGTGCTTTCAGTAGCTTTTTTAAATAAAGCCGAACATTCAAAGCTTCACGGTGATTTTCTTCAGGATTATCGTCCTACCGATGTAATTACTTTTCCCGCAGATCCTGAAAATGAAATGGTGGGTGAAATATGTGTGTCAGTGGACCAAGCGAGAGAAGAGGCAGAAAGCCGTGATCTGACTCTAGAGAAAGAACTCAGCCTTTATTTAATCCACGGTTGGTTACACCTTGTTGGGTTTGATGACCGGAATGACACCGATCGAAAAAATATGCGTATTGAGGAGGCAAATGCATTGGCTATTGTTGAGAAAGATTCGCTTTGGCCTAATTTTCTTCTCGCACCCCAATCTTTTGAGGTTTAGCGAAGAGAAGTGACAACTAAAATCGCACCATTCTCGAGAAAGTTCCGGAACGCATTTCTTACTGGATTACTTATTTTCTTACCCCTGGGAACAACAATATTTGTTCTCGATTTTTTATTAAACCTTTTTAAGGAGCCGGTTACTCGATTGTTTAGCCAGTTGGGCTTAGGAGAGGAAAGTTTTTTCTTTGGACTTGAATCCTTACTTGGATTGTTGGGGTTAATTGTGGGGGTGTTATCATTAACCATCCTTGGTTTTTTATCTAATTATGTATTAGGGAAGTTTTTTATTTCATCGGCTGAAAAAGTACTGGGAAAAGTACCCTTTATTAATACTGTCTACCACTCGGTTAAGCAGATCGTGGAAACTTTTGGGAAAGAAAATCGAGCCGTTTTTAAAGAAGTGGTACTGGTTGAGTATCCCAGACCTGACTGCTATGTGCTCGGTTTTTTAACCAACGATGCATCGGGGGAGACTGTTGAAGTAATTGGGAAACCACTGACTAATGTTTTTGTGCCCACTACTCCCAACCCCACAAGTGGATTTCTACTTATGCTTCCTCCCGAAGATATTTACCGATTGAGTATTTCAGTGGGTGATGGGATGAAGATGTTAATTTCTGGAGGCGCTGTTATCCCACCCTCCACCGTCAAAGCATTAAAAGAGGAGGAAGAGCAAAAACCTTCGCCGTCCAAAAAGAGTAGCCCGTCGAAGAAAAATACTCCTCGTTCTGGAACCCGCAAAACCACGAAGAAACCTCCTGTTTCTAAGGATTAAATTGCGATGCCGTCTCCTGTCCAAGCAATGGAGGGCACGATACTTGACCGAGTCGAAACGGGCGAGTCACATCTTCGAATATCATTATTCTCTGGACGGTATGGCTTGCGAGTCGTCTTATTTCGGCTGAGTAAAAAGGTACTTTCTCAACCGCCCCCCGACCTTTTTGATGAGGTTGAATTGGTCACCAGGCAATCGAGCGATGGTCAAGGACTTCCATTTGTAAAGGATTTCCAAATCTTATCCAAGAGGCCGGAAATCGCACACAATCACTTTCGCTTTCAAGTGGCCTCTTCCCTCGCTCGTTTATTTTTGGACAATGGTTCTCACCTTCAGGACACTTTGCCTTTTGGAACCCTTTTTATTCGTTCTCTTACCGCATTGCAAAAAGGATTAGATCCGACTTTAATTTGGCTTAAGACACTATTTCAGTTTGGAAGGCTAGAAGGATTACCAGTCAAGCAAGATTGGTTAGCAAACCTTGAACAGAAAGAAAAAGAACTAGCAACCTTTGTGTTGATTACTTCATTAGCGAAACAAGACCCTAAAAAGGAGTTAGTTTTAAACCTAATCCATTCGTTGCGTGCATGGTTGAATTCAGAAACGGAACTTCGCTGTTAATCGTAAAGCCAATGAAGCTTAAAAAATCTCTTTTCAATGTTTATTGAAGTTGAGCAGAAAGAGTTAAAGTAAGTCATTATCTCATTCTTCACTCTCAACCCTTGCCAAAAGTATTTTCCTTTTCTAGAAAAGGGAAAGTATTCTTTTAAAATGGCAGTGTATAAAAAAGATTGGAACTACAAAACAAAAGGAAAAGGAACATATGAAATTACCGAAGAGGTAGAACTTGGGTTAAATGATTCAGGTCTTTCCGATGGCGTCGTTTCAGTTTTTGTCCGACACACTAGTTGTAGTCTTGTACTAATGGAGAATGCGGACCCGACTGCTCGATTGGATTTGGAAAATTTCATGGAGAACCTTGTGCCGGAAGATTATCCTGACTTTGTTCATACACTAGAAGGTCCAGATGATATGCCTTCCCATGTAAAGATGGCTTTAACCCGAACGAGTGAAACTATCCCATTTACAAATGGTAGGCTTGATCTCGGTACTTGGCAGGGGCTTTTTTTGTGGGAACATCGCAGTGCCCCTCATTCACGAACGCTTATCTTTAGTTATATTGGAGAATAAATGAGAGATTATTTTTGTAAATTTTTAAACATTATCTTACTCACACTTCTTGTGGGGGCATGCAGTCAAAGTGGTCCAATAGTGGATGAGGAAGAAGATGCAGCGTTTCAACGCGGTCGTTCCTTCTTAAAAGTAGGAAAAGAGGAAGAGGCATTAGACGAGTTCCTCTCTGTTACCCGTCGAGCGATGAATTCTCCCAATTCTCACCTTGAGGCCGGCCGGTTATTTCTAACACTTGACTCCCGAAAAGATCCAATTGCTGCAATTTATCATTTTAGAAGATTTCTCTTACTTGAAAACGAGTCACGAGAAGCACCAAAGGTTAGGCAATTAATTGTAACTGCAGAGCATGAAATCATTCGAGAACTTCCCGGCGAACCTTATTCTGACCTACTCGATTCGTTATCATTAAAAAAAGAAAATGATCGATTAACAAGAGAGATCGCAGACCTTCGGGCAAGTCAAGGGCTTCCATTAAATTCGAGACAGATTAGTACTACCAAGTCAGAAAATGTTACACCCAGACTACCCATTGCACTTCCTCCCAAGCCAAAGACCAGTCCCACTGTTCGAGCACGAACCTATACCGTACAACAAGGGGATAGTTTATATGCAATTAGTAGGAAACTTTACGGGGATTCCTCCCATATTGATCGAATATTTCAAGCCAATCGAAAATCTCTGCCGAGTAAGGATAGTTTAAAGTTAGGCCAAGTTTTAGTAATTCCCTCAATTCCGCCTTCTCGTTAGTTAATGAGTGTTGAAATGGCGTATTTTGATAACAACGCGACCACTTCGATTAGCGAAAATGCTTTAGAGGTTTATCGCAGGGCACTTGCGGAAGATTGGCATAATCCATCTTCTCCCTACCGGTCGAGTGCCCGAATTCGTGCGAGGATGGAATTAGACCGGGAAGAATTGGCGAAAGATCTTGGATTAAAAAAAGAAGAAATTATTTTTACCTCTGGTGCAACGGAGGCAAATAATGGAGTGTTTGCTCATTTTGCGACCCAAGCGAATGCTGGTTTATGCTGCCTCGTTTCACCTTTTGAACACCCCAGCATTCTTGAACCTGCAAGGTATTGGTTTAAGGACAAAATAAGATACCTTCCCATTGATCAGGAGGGAAGGGTGGTGCTTGAAAATATTGAAAATCTTTTGAGTGAAAATAATATTTGTTTTGTTTCTCTTATGGCAGCAAATAATGAAACTGGCGTCCTTCAACCATGGAAAGAGTTGGCAGAGATTTGTTTTTCAAAAGGTGTTTTCTTTCACTGTGATGCGACTCAATGGATTGGTAAATTACCCAGTGATGATTTTGATCTATGCTCCTCTTTTTCTGTCAGTGCGCACAAGTTTTCAGGTCCTAAGGGCGTTGGATGGTTTGCAAGTAAAGAACCAATCAGTATGCAATTAGGAGGAGAGCAGGAAATGTCAAAGCGTGGAGGGACAGAAAATTATCCGGCAATCACCTCTATGCTTACCGCGTGGAAAGAGGTTCGATTTCAGCTAAATTCTCCGGGCAACCGGACAGAATGGAGGGATCAATTTGAGAAGAGCTTAATCAATTTAATTCCGGCAGTGAAAATTCTGGGTTTAAATAGTCCACGCCTCTGGAATACTTCAATGTTTGTACTTCCCGATTTCGAAAATTTAAGTTGGGTCGGGAAATTAGATAAACTAGGTTTTTCAGTTTCCACGGGGTCTGCCTGTTCCACCGGTAAGGCAGGGCATTCAGGGATCGCTCAATCGATGGGTTTGTCGACGAGTGAAGTTCGAAGGTTAATTCGGGTAAGTTCGTATTGGGAGCACGGGGAAAGTGATTGGGTCAATCTGCTTTCTGCTTTTGAGCAAGTGAGTAAAGAACTTCATCAGGAAGGGGCGTATTCATCTGTTATCTCTTTTTAAAATAGTAAGTGCGCCTTCTTGATTTAAATTTAGAAAATTTTCGGAACATTGAATCTGCAAATTTAACTTTTTCCGGAAATCATGTTTTCTTTATTGGAGCAAATGGACAGGGAAAAACAAATTTGTTAGAAGCAATTGGGATTTCCTCGAATTTAAGATCTTTCCGGAAATCTGGTATGGATGGCTTGGTTCGGGTGGGAACGAAAACCAGTAGGCTTTTCTTTCGCTTTAAAGATGAGAAAGAAGAGGACCGAGAAACCTTATTTCAGTTTCACGATAAAGGTGAAAAGCAACTTGAAGTAGATGGAGAGAAAATTAAGCGTTTTTCGGATTACCTGGGTGAATTTCCTGCAGTTACTTTTTCTTCGAGAGATTTTAGGTTAGTTCGAGAGGGCCCGTCCGATCGGAGAAAATGGCTTGATTTACTTTTATCCTCCTCCTCGGCTGAATATTTCGAGGCTTTAAAAATTTATCATCGATCATTACGCGAACGTAATGCTTTGCTCAAGAAGGGCGGGGGAGATAGGGAATTAGATGCCTTTGAACAAAGTTTAATTCCAAATGCCTATCGAATTTACCAATTTCGTTTACAAGCATTACCGATTATTTCGGAAACTCTGTCTTTTTACTACGAATCTCTTTCAAACGGCTTGGAAAAGGCGAGTGTACTGTATCGACCGGATCTGGAACTTTCTACATTGGCAGATTTTTCAAATCGATTGCTGAATGAGCGAATGAAAGACCGCCAATTTGGAACGACCCGCAGGGGACCACACCGGGATGACTTCGAATTCCTTTTGGATGGAAAAGATGCTCGTAATTTTGCTTCTGAAGGCCAGCAACGTGGCTTGGTCTTGGGCTTACGGTTTGCGGAGTTTGAATATTTGAAAAAGAGTCTTTCTCGTACACCAATCTTATTAATCGACGATGTTCTTGGAGAATTAGATGAAAAGAGAAAGGCCAATTTTAAAGACCTTCTTCCCCTCAAAACACAGGTTTTTGCTACCGGTACTAGTTTTCCAACTACTGATGAGAAAAGTAACTGGGAATCTTTTCAAGTAGATGCAGGTAAATTTGTAAAAAACTAGGTTTTTTCCAAAAAAACTCCATTTTCTTGATTTCCTAAATGTTTGATGTTTCGTAAAGTGAATTAATATTTATGGAAGTCCTTACAATCACCCATTGGTCCCTGTTAGGTTTAGGCTCCCTCATTATGGGCATGAGTAAAGGAGGCTTGCCCGGCGCTGGAAATCTAACGGTGGCAATCTATGCCCTGGTATTAGAGGACGCATTGGGTCCAATCGGGGTCCCTTTGTCGGTTGGATTGCTTCTTCCTGTTCTCATATCGGCCGATCTCACTGCCACGCTGGTTTATCGAAAGCATACTGATTGGAATTTTATTATTCGCTTACTCCCCTGTTTTATTATTGGTACAATTATTGGTTGGTGGGTCTTTGATTATTTTCAAGGTGGAGATGATCGAGTTAGGCAATTGAAGTATGTAATTGGAGGTATCTTGCTGAGTATGACTGCACTTCATTTTTTCGTCAAAATTCGAAAAGGGATGACAAGAAATAAGCAAAAAGAGCAAGGAGAAATACCCAAAGGTTCAATTCTGCTCGGTCTTATTTTTGGCTTGCTTGGAGGGGTTGCTACTATGTTAGCCAATGCCGCTGGACCCATTGCTCAACTTTATCTTTTAGCAATGGCACTTCCAAAATATGCCTTTATTGGAACATCCGCCTGGTTATTTCTCATCGTAAATGTGATCAAGATTCCATTTATGATCGATCTCGAAATTATTACTCTTGATTCAATGTCCGTGAGTTGGTGGATGTTTATTCCCGCGATGATAGGAGCAGCAATTGCTCCGTTGATTGTACAGTATATCAACCAAACTTTATTTGAACGAATGGTTTGGTTTTTCATCGTACTTGCAGGAATTCGGATGATTCTTTAGTTAAAGGAAATATATGAGTAAAAGTTCTCGAAAATTATGGGCCGATCATCTGGCGGGAAGATCTACCCGATCAACACAAGTTGATACCAAAACTTTATTGCGAAAAACCCCATTTAAAGGAAGAATCCTCGGAGTTGACCCCAGCCTTCGTGGCACTGGGTTGGCGGTATTAGAATGTGAAGGAAGCAGTTTTAAGCTACTTTATTCAGAAACTCTCGAATTAAAACCTAAGATTGATTCTATTGCATGCCTAGGAATGATTCATCAGGCGGTTTCACGGTTACTTGATCTTTGGAAACCTTATCATTTGTCCTGCGAGGCAACCATTTATGTGCAGAATTTTAAGACTGCTCAAATTATGGGTGCCGCCCGGGGAGCGGCATTATCTGCATCGGCAATCCGGGATGTTCCTGTCTTTGAATATGCTCCTCTTCGGGTCAAGCAGGCGGTAGTTGGTTTTGGAAGGGCGAGTAAGGAACAAATGTCGCAGACACTTGCACAAATGCTACATTTGCCCCAGCCTTTGCCTTACGACCAATCGGATGCCCTTGGACTTGCTTTATGCCATGCTTTAACTTGGCACCCAGGCTAGAAGAAGTATTAAATAAACAACCGGGACGGCAAAAGAGGGCGTTTTCCACTGGAGCACCCCACTAGAGTCACATGCACGACTATTCCGTCCTGAATTACATCTAGCATAGAACCAGGGTTTATTCCAAATTTTTCCCTACTCAGTGATAATTGTCCTTTAAGAATAATTAAATCCCCCGGTTTTCGATCATACTTTTTTCGGCCATTTCGAAGATATTTAATTGTTACCGGGAGGGTAATAGGAGAGGTTTTATTCTTCAGTAGTAGCGAACCAAAAGCATCTGCGTTCAGGGCATCACCTTGCCAATGGGCATTCCGTAATCCTTCTAGTTTGAAGACAATCTTAGGATACTTCATTGAATTAAGCCATATGGGTTGATGGGCATCCCCGTCTACTTTATGGTATCCAAAATGAAGTGCTCTTGCATCTAAGTGGACTGAACCCACTGTTTTCGAAGGAGATTTTGTTGAAAATTGGATTCTTCCCCTCACTCTATCGAAAGAACCTCTGACTTGACCAACCCCAAATAGCGCACCTTTTTGCAGTCTGACATCAATTTGGCTAAGTTTTCCCAATGGTTGGAGATCAAACTCAGTCACACCGAAAGCAAAATGGGCGAATATTAATAAGCACCAAAGATAGAATTTTACTATTTTCTTTATGAACATCACGAATCACCAATGTAGATAAAAGGAGTTGGCTTGTCGATTCGTCTTCTCATTAAGGGGTTAATTTTTACTTGACCGGTACTTAAATTGCATCATTTTAATGTAACAATTCAATATGAAAATCACACATACTCTTTGTCTTAAGTTAGCTTTCTTTATATTTGGTTTTACTAACTTTTCTTTCGCAAACATTAAAAACGAAGGTTTCATCGGTGATTCGTTTTACGGAGTAAATGCTGATTCTTCTGGCTTAATCGTAAATCAAGTGGGTCCCAATGCTGAGTTTTCGGTTCCCACGAAATTGAATGTTCGTTCGGAATTAAGTTCATTGCTCTCAGGTGAATTTACAAAGCTTACGGCGTCGATCTCTTTAGATGATGGCACAATAACCCAACTGCCTACCCGTTCAACCCAGTGGGAAAGTACCAGTACAGAACTTTTAATTAAGGATGACTTCGCCACGGCCAAAAATATCTCGGCCAACTCGAGGGTATCAATCAAAGCAACCGCAGAAGGTATGACCGCAGTATTTTTTATTCGCCTGAAAAATAATATTTCAGATTCCACTCCCTCCCAAGACCCGATTGATTCCCCGAAGAATGTTTTTTCTGATTCCGTTGATCTTCCCCAGGCAGGTTGGAAAAGCTCCCCTTGGTTTGGGAATTACTATGAAGGAGGAAACGATTGGGTTCATCATGCAAAGCTTGGATGGCTTTACACCACAACAGAACAACCGTCCTCGCTTTGGATTTGGTCTTCCTCGCAAGAGTGGATGTGGACTGGGCCAGGAGTATATCCCCACTTGTTCCGTAACCGAGACGGGACATGGATCTATTACATTGTTGAAGCTCATCCACAAAAGGTATTTTACAATCAATCCTCCAGGGAAATGGAACATTCCCAATAGGGGTTACTGGTTCCGATCATTTTGTTTGTTCATTCAACCTTTGCCTTTCTAGAGAATAAGCATCGCATCTCCGTAGGAAAAGAAGCGGTACTTTTTTTCAACTGCTTCGTTGTAGATTTCCTTAAGCTTAGTCACTCCATTATTTTTGCCTGGGGAAAGAAAAGCACCGACCAAGCACATGAGCGTAGATCCAGGAAGGTGGAAATTAGTAAGCAGGTGATCCACTCCGAGAAAATGATAGGGGGGGCGGATGAATAGCTCGGCCTCAGATTCCATAGGTTGGGTCGTTTTTCGTTCTTCATGACTTAGGTAGTGCTCGATCGCCCGGACACAGGTTGTGCCAATTGCAAGCTTGGTTTTCTGAGAGTCGCATAGGATGGCCTGAGTAGACGGGGAAAGAAAATATTTCTCTGCATGCATGGGGTGATCTTCAATTCGTTCGGTTTCAACCGGGCGGAAGGTCCCCAATCCAACTGAGAGAGTAAGGTCGTGGATGGTATGTCCCTCTACTTGAAGTTTCTTGAGTAATTCAGGTGTAAAATGCAGTCCCGCGGTGGGGGCCGCTACCGCGGAACGGTTTCCTTGGTTCGCATAAACGGTTTGATAGCGCTCCGCGTCTGCCTGGTCAGCAGGGCGACGAACATAGGGGGGCAAGGGAAGAGATCCGATTCTTTGGGCAAGGGAGGCTGGGTCGTTGTCTTGGGGGAGTTGGAAGCGGACCACATATTCTCCCGAAGGAAGACTTTCAATAATTTCGGCAGAATATTCGTTCTCCAGTCCAAATCTCCCCGCTTTCGCGGTTTTATTTCCTGGTTTTAAAAGGCATCGCCAGGTAGTTTCGGGTTGAGAGGTTGGGCGAAGCAAAAGGCATTCCACAGATCCACCACCGGGCCTTTTCCCGGCGAGTCGTGCTTTTAGTACCGAAACATCATTGCGCAGAATAGAAAGATTAGGCGGAAGAAGCTTTGGTAACTCGTGAAAGTGGTGATGGGTGAGGTCTTGGGATAAACGGTTAAATACAAGCAGGCGAGACTGGTCGCGCTGATCGGTTGGCGTTTGAGCAATCAATTCTTTGGGTAAGGGGTACTCCAATTCTTTCGTGAGCATGAGTCACTCTTTAAAACGCATCGACAAGCGAAGTGCAATCGCCTAAAACTTCTTTACAACCTTAATCCATAGATATTATGAGTGAAAATAAGCCAGTTGACTTAGTTAATCCTCCCGAAAAAGTTTCCAGGAAAGCCCATGTGGGAAGCATGGAAGAATATTTCAAACAATATGAAAGAAGTATAAATGATCCTGAAGATTTTTGGTCTGAAGTGGCGGAAAACTTTTATTGGTATAAAAAATGGGATCAAGTTCGGTCTTTTAACTACAATAGTGAGAATGCACCGATCGATATTAAGTGGTACGAGGGGGCAAAAACAAATGTTTGTTATAATTGCGTGGATAGGCACCTCGAATATCGATCCAACAAGACTGCAATTATTTGGGAGGGGAATGAACCGGGAGAAGATAAGACGGTAAGTTACAAAGAACTGCATGTACAGGTTAGTAAATTTGCAAATGTTCTTAAGAGTAGGGGAGTAAAAAAAGGCGACCGAGTTTCAATTTATATGCCAATGGTGGTTGAAGCTACTGTGGCAATGCTTGCCTGTGCCCGAATTGGTGCGATCCATTCGGTTGTATTTGGTGGTTTTTCAGCAGAGGCATTAGCCGACCGAATCGTGGACTCGACTTGCAAAACGCTCATTACCGCAAATGGGACTTTTCGTGGTGCGAAAGCAATCCCGATGAAGCCAAATGCAGACACGGCAATGGCACGGGCATCAGAACAGATGGAAGAGAATGTGGAAACCTGTATCGTCGTGAAGCGGGTAGGGGAGGAATCTGGAATTGAGTGCGAGATGAAAGAGGGGCGCGATCTTTGGTGGGATGAAGAGATGCAAAATGCGAGTGCTGATTGCCCATGTGAAGAAATGGATGCGGAAGATCCGTTATTTATTTTGTACACTTCTGGATCTACGGGGAAACCCAAGGGTGTCCTGCATACCAGTGCCGGTTACTTGGTATATACTGCAACCACTCACAAGTATATTTTTGATTACCACGAAGATGATATTTATTTTTGTGCCGCTGATATCGGTTGGATTACTGGGCATTCCTACATTGTCTACGGTCCGCTCGCAAATGGAGCGACCACTACAATGTTTGAGGGTATTCCCACTTATCCCAATCCTGATCGTTATTGGCAGGTAATTGAAAAGTGGAGGATCAATCAATTTTATACTGCACCCACCGCGATTCGTGCAATTGCTGCTGCGGGAGAAGATTGGCCCAGTAAGTATAAAATGGAAAGTTTACGGATTTTGGGGAGCGTGGGCGAACCGATTAACCCGGAAGCTTGGCGCTGGTATCACCGAAATGCGGGAAAAGAGAGATGCCCGATTGTAGACACATGGTGGCAGACAGAGACCGGGGGCATTCTTATCTCACCTCTACCCGGCGCAACCCCCCTGAAGCCGGGTTCTGCCACATTTCCCTTCTTTGGCGTCAAGCCGGTTATACTGGATCCTCAGTCCGGAGAAGAAATAAAGGGGAATGGCGTAAATGGAGTACTTGCCATAGAAGAGCCATGGCCGGGACAAATGCGAACTATTTATGGAGACCACGATCGTTTTGAAAGTACCTATTTTCAACAATACAAAGGATATTATTTTACGGGTGATGGCTGCCGGCGGGATGAAGATGGTTATTACTGGATAACTGGTCGGGTGGATGATGTAATTAATGTATCCGGACATCGGATGGGCACGGCAGAGGTGGAAAGTGCCCTGGTTGCTCATCAGGATGTCGCTGAATCGGCAGTGGTTGGATTTCCTCATGAGGTAAAGGGAGAAGGAATTTACGCTTTTGTCACCTTAAACTCAGGGGTCGAGTATTCGGAAGAACTGAGAGCAGAATTAAAAAAGCAGGTTCGTACCGTAATTGGTCCAATTGCCACTCCCGATCAAATTCATTGGGCTCCTGCATTACCCAAGACTCGTTCGGGGAAAATTATGAGAAGGGTCTTAAGGAAAATTGCAACGAATGAAACCGATCAAATTGGAGATGTGTCAACCTTGGCCGATCCAAGTGTGGTGGAGCACTTAATTGCGAATAGGTGAATAACCTTTTTTCTTGGCGCTCGCCAATTTCAAAATTTTCATTCATGTAATATTATAGAAATGAAAATTTATTTGAATGGAGATTTTGTAGCGAAGGAAGATGCTAAGATATCTGTCTTTGATCATGGTTTACTTTATGGAGACGGAGTGTTTGAAGGCATCCGGTTATATGACGGCTGTGTTTTTAAGCTAGATGAACATCTCGAACGGTTGGAGTATTCTGCCAAGGCAATTCTTCTTGAATTACCATTGAATCGCGAGCAAATGAAAAAAGCCGTTTGCGATACCTGTCGAATAAATGACATGCAGAATGGATATGTTCGACTTGTAGTGACTCGTGGTCCTGGCCACCTCGGATTAACTCCAGATGGTTGCGGTCCTGGAAATGTAATTATCATTGCTGACGATATACAGCTTTATCCGGAGGAATTATATGAGAAAGGTCTCAAAATTATTTCAGTTCCCACTCGTCGGATTAATTCTTCTGCTCTCCCGCCAGCAATTAAAAGTTTAAATTATCTTAACAATATATTAGCCAAGATCGAGGCCAAGAAAGTGGGCTTTCAGGAAGCCTTAATGCTCAATGATAAAGGAGAGATTGCCGAATGTACTGGGGATAATGTTTTCATAATAGCAAAGGGCATTCTCTATACCCCTCCCCTGGATGCCGGATCTTTGCGAGGTATCACACGGGGTGCGGCAATTGATTTAGCGGCCCAGTTGGAACTACCTTGCCGCGAGCAGGCACTAACTCGATATGATCTTTGGACTGCGGACGAATGCTTTTTAACCGGTACGGCAGCTGAAGTTATCCCATGCGTGGAAGTGGACCATCGACAGGTGGGAGACGGCACCCCTGGTGTTATGACTCGTCGATTAATTGACCTTTTCCGGAAGATGGTTCTGTCTGACGGTGTGCATTTGAATGAACAAGATTAAACAGCTGTCCCACACATTATTAACTTCGCGCATCATATGCGTTGAGTTTTTTAATTATAATTACTAGTATGTAATCAAGCCAACAATCATCACTACAAATGAAATGTCACCATTGCGATAACCAAGCCACCGTTCATCTCACACAAATTTTGAACGGACAAATGCACAAAATGGATTTGTGCGAGACTTGTGCACAGGCAAAAGGCGTCACCAATCCAGAGAACCTTTCTATTAGCAATTTGATGGATAAGGTAGAAATGGAGGTCGATACCGCTAACACATCAATGGTGTGCGAAAGTTGTGGCACGACCCATCAAGAGTTTAAGAAAGGGGGGCGTCTCGGTTGTGAAGCATGTTATCATGTATTTCGTCCTGTACTAGATCCTTTGCTCGATGGCATGCATGCAGGAATTAAGCATTTAGGGAAAGTACCGGCTGGTTCCGAGTCCAGAATTCACTTTGAACAGTCAATGGGTTCTTTGAAAAAGAAATTGCAGGAAGCAGTCGAGAAAGAAGATTTTGAAAAAGCGGCGGAATTAAGAGATCAACTCCGTGATTTACAGAACGAATCCAAGGCGACGGTTTAATTTTTTTCTATATGTTTCACAAAATATTGAGTAAAGAATCGGGAGGTAAAAAACAACCCAAGGCAATTCCTGTGACTTTGAGCACCAGGATTCGTTTGGCAAGAAACTTGAGGCAGTTCCCTTTCCCCGGCCGTGCTGAAGTGGCTCAGAAACGTGCGGTATTATCGAAGTGTATTGACGCGATGAGCGGAATAAAGGGTCTTAATAACTCGATTTCGGTTGAGGTAGACGATTTAAGTGAACTAGATCGCCAAATATTGGTGGAGCAACACTTGATCAGCCCTGAGCTCTCTCAGGTGGAAGAGGGTTCGGGCATTGTTTTAACCCAAGACCGTTCCTGTTGTATAATGATTAATGAGGAAGATCATTTGCGAATTCAGGTACTGCGCCCCGGTTTGGATTTTAGTTCGGTATGGAAACATGCCGATGAGGTTGACTCCGGAATTGAATCGGCCATTAACTATGCGTACGATGGAGAATTAGGTTTTTTGACTGCCTGTCCCACTAATTTAGGCACCGGAATGAGAGCGTCTGTTATGATGCATCTTCCGGGTTTGGTAATGTCCAAGAATATGGACAAGGTGATAAATGCAGTTAATCAATTGGGCATTGCCGTGCGGGGCTTATTTGGCGAGGGATCAGATGCGAATGGAAGTATTTTTCAAATTTCTAACCAGCAAACCCTGGGGGAGTCTGAATCTGCGATTATTGACCGGTTAAACAGTACTTTGGAAAGCCTTGTTCGCCAGGAAAACTTTGCTCGTGACAAGTTGTTACAGGATGATCGTACTCGATTAATTGATAAAATGAGTCGTGCGATTGGGAGTTTGAAGACCTGTCATTTGATCCAAAGTGCAGAAGCGATGGACTTACTTTCTCTCGTTCGCTTGGCCACTGATTTTGGAATGATGCCAGATAAATTTCGCGGTTTGGCTGATCGAATGTTTATCGAGGTACAACCTGGTCATGTACAATTATCTGCCGGAGAGGCAATTGAGCCAAATCAACGCGATGAATTACGGGCAGAGCTTTTACGCAATCAATTTTTACGAGCCCCCCTCCTGGATCTATCTAGCCATAGTTGACTTTGTTAAATAGAAGGTTATAAATATTTATTATGTCTGAACCGATGAGTAATTTCACGCCTCGTGCACAGCAAGTACTTGCTCTTGCCAGAAAAGAGGCAGACCGTTTTCACCACAATTATGTTGGTACTGAGCACCTTCTTTTAGGTTTGATCAATCTTGGGCAGGGAGTGGCGGTCAATGTTCTCCAGAAAATGGGGCTTGATCTTGACACGGTTCGACAGGCTGTAGATGAACAGGTGGGCCTTGGACCTGAAGCCAAACCCTCCGGTAATGTTCCTTACACCCCACGGGTTAAGAAAGTCTTAGCATTAGCAGGTAAAGAAGCGAAGTCTTTGAATCATAGCTATGTCGGTACCGAACACATATTGCTTGGTTTACTTCGTGAAGGTGAAGGCGTTGCTGCAAGAGTTTTAAAGTCTTTAGATATCGATGTCGAGCGGTGCAGGAATGAAATTTTGTCCGAGCTTGACCCTAATTTTTCTTCCTCTGATGAGTCCGAAGCTTCAGTAGTTGGAGCTGGTGCACCCGAGGAAAAAGGTAAAGATCAAAAAACTCCTGCACTAAAGGCTTTTGGAAGAGATCTTACTGAAATTGCAAAGAAGGGTGAAATGGACCCTGTGATTGGACGCGAAAATGAAATTCGCCGGATGACTCAGGTTCTTTGCAGACGAACAAAAAACAATCCTGTATTGATCGGTGAGGCGGGGGTTGGAAAAACCGCAATCGTGGAAGGACTGGCCCAACAAATTGCTTCTGGCATGGTGCCGGAGAATCTTTTAGATAAGCGTGTGGTCACTCTTGACCTCGCTCTTATGGTCGCGGGCACCAAATACCGTGGCCAGTTTGAGGAACGGATCAAGGCAGTAATGGATGAGCTTAGAAAGGCGAAAAACATTATTATCTTTATTGACGAACTCCATACAATTGTAGGGGCTGGTGCAGCGGAGGGTGCGATGGATGCGTCCAATATCTTTAAGCCTGCACTCAGTCGTGGCGAATTGCAATGCATCGGTGCAACTACTCTTGCTGAGTATCGTAAGTATATCGAAAAAGACAGTGCATTAGATCGTAGATTCCAGTCTGTTAAGGTCGAGGCTCCTTCTGTCGAAGATACAATCCTTATACTCAAGGGAATCCGTCCCAAGTATGAAGAACACCACAATGTAAATTTCACTGATAAATCATTGGCCGCTGCCGCCAAGCTGACAGACCGTTATGTTACTGGACGATTTCTTCCTGACAAAGCGATTGATGCAATTGATGAAGCGGGTGCACGTTCTCGGATGGAGACATTGAAGAGACCTCCTGAGATTGAAAATTTATCCGATGAAATCAAAGAAATTTGTGCGGCAAAAGAATCCGCAATTTCAGACCAAAATTTCGAAGAAGCAGCAGAAGCTCGAGATAAAGAAAAAAAGCTTCGTGCCAAAAGAGAACGAGTATTAGAAAGTTGGAAAAAAAGTCGGGACGAAAAGCGCGCTTCCGTGGATGAAGACGATATGCTTCAAGTAATTGCAGATTGGACAGGCATTCCATTGAATCGCATGGAAGCGAAGGAATCGAAGAAACTCCTCAAACTTGAATCAGAACTTCGAAAGTTAATTATTGGACAGGATTTTGCTACTGAAGTGGTGTCAAAAGCGCTGCGACGTTCACGAGCTGACTTGAAAGATCCCAAGCGCCCAATTGGTTCTTTTATGTTTTTAGGGCCGACAGGAGTTGGAAAAACCCACCTTGCCAAGGTCCTTGCGGAACGAATTTTTGGCGATCAAGATTCCTTGATTCAAATCGATATGTCCGAGTACATGGAGAAGCATGCAGTCTCGCGCATGATTGGTTCTCCCCCCGGTTATGTTGGGCACGAAGAGGGTGGTCAGTTAACTGAAGCAATCCGACGCAAGCCCTATGCCGTTATACTTTTTGATGAGATTGAAAAAGCACATCCAGATGTGGTTCAAATTCTACTTCAAATTTTAGAGGATGGTAGACTTACTGATAGTTTAGGGAGAAAAGTTGATTTTCGTAACACGATTCTCATCATGACTTCAAATGTAGGTGCACATATCCTACAACGAAATAGCTCTCTTGGTTTTTCAGCCGGCAACGCTGATGATGATTTTGATAAAATCAAAGACAAAATTAAGGACGAGGCGAAGAAATCTTTTAAGCCTGAGTTCCTTAATCGATTAACTGAGATTGTCATCTTCCGTCCATTGATTAAGGAAAGTATGCGTGCTATTGTCGATTTGGAACTCAAAAAAGTTACTGATCGTCTAAAGGATAAGAAACTCAAGCTCCATATTTCTGACGATGTAAAAGAATTTCTTATCGAGAAGGGATACGATAGTAAATTGGGTGCTCGCCCACTTAGGCGTGCTGTTGAGAAATATCTAGAAGACAGCCTTGCTGAGGAAGTACTCTCGGGCAGTCTTAGAAAGAATAAATCTATTCGTGTACTCTTGACCGAAGATGAAGAACCCTCTTTGTATTTTTCTCAGGATGAGACGGATAAAAAAGTTTCTGTGTCGCCTTCTTCCAAAGAAGAAGATAAAGAATCTGATTCTTAATTCATTACCACACAGAACCGAATTGGTTTTGTATTCCATAAACCATAGTTTATTCTTATGCAAAGATCCCTTATTCTCCTAAAACCTGACTGTATACAAAAAGCCATTGTGGGCCAAGTGATTAGCCGATTTGAAGGTGCTGGTTACTCGATTATTGGCAGTAAGTTAGTACAGTTGGATGATTCCTTGTTAAACGAGCATTATGCCCATGTGGCTGATTTGCCATTTTTCCCGGAAATCGCTGAATTCATGAGTTCATGCCCCGTGATGGCACTTGTGTTAGAAGGAGAAAATGTAATCCAGGGTGTTCGTGATCTTATTGGTCCGACTGATTCCACCGCAGCTCCCAAAGGGACCATTCGGGGAGACCTTGGTACTGACCGAATGAAGAATGTAGTTCATGCGTCGGACAGCCCTGATTCTGCATTGGCTGAAATCAATCGCTTTTTTGAAGCCGACCAGATTGTCGCTTAGAACTATTTCTTAATCAGGCTGCAGACTGCAAAAGTCGCAATTCCTTCCATTCTACCGATTGCGCCAATTTGTTCGTTGGTGGTTGCTTTAATCCCAATTCTTTCTTTTGGAATGTTCATTGTGTTGGAAAGTGATGTTTTTATTTTTTCGATATAATGTAAGATTTTAGGCTTCTCTGCAATTATAGTGAGATCAATATTTCCAACTTGATACCCGAGTCTGTCGGTCTCGGAAAGTGCCTTTGATAGGATAATTTTGGAATCCAAGTCTTTATTTGCAGGGTCATTATCTGGAAAGTAATGACCGATATCAGGAAGTGATAGTGCTCCCAAAATAGCATCTGCTAGAGAATGAGTGAGGCAATCTGCATCTGAATGTCCTAGTAATCCCAGGTGAAAAGGAATCTCTACTCCCCCTAAAATTAGTTTTCTTTCAGAAACCAAGCGATGTAAGTCATAGCCATGGCCAATTCGAATGGGTAAAGGATCGGTCATTTTGAGGACAGTAAAAAGGTAAGGTATGGCCAGTCAGCCTGCGATGTAATTTTTGGATTTGGATATTCTGTTTCGAGCATCGTTACTTTTTTTTGAATGAGTTCTAGTACAGAGACTTCATCGGTAGTAAGAAGATCTTGATCTAGAGCAAAGTTCATTCCCTCTTGAAGCCAGTCTTTTCGAGCGACTTGCGGTGTTTCCATAATCCAAATATTCGATCGGTCAATTGATTTTGTAGTGCACGGTGCTCTCCAATCTTCAGTATCTTTTTCTTCGATAATCTTGATGGTGTCTCGTAACGGTCTTGCAATTGCAACCGCTCCCGTTTGAGAGACGATTTCATGGAGTTGATTAATTGTCTTGGTTTGAATCATTGGCCTAGCACAATCATGGACATAGACAAATTCACAAGTTGATGGACAATTTGCTAGACCATTGAGGACGGAATCTTTTCTTTCTGTTCCTCCTTTTACTAAAATCGGATCGAATTTTCTATTTCCTGTTTGATGGGCAATATCGATTTCTTTTTTTAATAATTTCAGTTGTTCGCGATCTCGGTAAATTATTACAACATTATCAATTTTATTTGTATTTAGAAATGCCTCATAACTTAAACGAAAAGAATTTGTAGAATGGATCGGGTAAAGAAGTTTGTCCTCTCCCTGTGCCTTCATTCTGGACCCGCTTCCCCCAGCGAGAAGGATTGCACAATGTTTCATTCGGCTAGTTCTTGTTGAATATCCGCGAGTGCTTGTTGTGGATTTTCTGCAGCGAGAATGGGTCTTCCAATGACAAGAAAGTTTGCACCTGCCTGACTTGCCTGGCTTGGCGTCATAATTCGTTTTTGATCGCCAGTCGCAGAACCCCTTGGACGAATTCCTGGAGTAACGAATGTGGTGGAATGAGGCAGGGCATCCCTCAACCTGACAAGTTCATGCGGAGAACATACAATTCCATTAATCCCAGAGTTTGTGGACATTTTTGCTAGTTTATCCACTTGATCCGGGATTTTATATTCCACCCCAATCGAGTTGAGGTTTTCTTGATTCATTGAAGTTAACACGGTGACCGCAAGTAATTGGGTATCAGGAAGAAATTCAGCAGAGGCTTGGGCACATCTGGCAAGTGCTTCTGGTCCTGCAGTGGAATGGAGAGTCAGCATTTTGATTGGTAATGAGGCAAGGCTTTCAATCGCCTTTGCCATGGTATTGGGAATGTCATGTAATTTTAAATCCAAAAATATTGATTTTCCAATTGAGGCAATATCATGCAGGAATTCAGGGCCGTCTCTTAAATAAGTTTGCAATCCAATTTTGACCCATTGGAGACTTTCCCCAGTCGCTTCCAGTATTGATTCTGCTTTTGTACGGCTTTCAACATCGAGTGCGAGAATAACTTTTGTTTTTGAATCATCCATGAATTGACATCATGGTGGGTCGATTCATTGAGCCAATCCTATTCTTTCTAATCGCCTGTTATAATTTTGTTTGTTAAATAAACTAATCCAATCAGATGAAAGCTAAAAATGCGATCAGTCGAATTTCCGTTCCTGCACCTGCTAAAATAAATTTATTTCTTGCCGTTACCGGGAAGAGAAAAGATGGCTTTCATGAAATTAACACAGTACTTGCTAAATTAGAGTTAAGTGACCAAGTCATATTGGAAAGAACGGACAAGCAAGATGAGATCCAATGTGTTTGTAGTGGAAATGAAACACTGTCAGGTCGCAATAATCTTGCCTACAAGGCAATTGAAGAATGGCGTAGGTTTACAGGTGACCGAACGGGAATGAAGGTAACAATAGCCAAGAGAATCCCGGCAATGGCCGGACTTGGCGGAGGAAGTAGTGATGCCGTGGCCACACTTCGTGGACTTAACTTATATCATGGCCAACCTTACACCAACGAGGATCTTGCCGTAGTGGCAGAAAAACTGGGTTCAGATTGTCCGTTTTTCCTTCATGATGGTATTGGACATGCAATTGGTCGAGGCGAGAAAGTAAGGATTATTCCGGGAACCGAGCAAAATGAGATAAATGGACAGAGAATATTCTTATTCCAACCTCCGATTGGTTTTTCTACTCCTTTAATTTACAAAGCCTTAGCAGAAAATGGATCTTATTCAGACCCTTGCTGGGCCAATAAAGTGGTACAAGAATGGGAAGCTGGAGAACGAAGTGTTCCTGATTTTTGTCACAACGATTTTGAATCAGTACTTCTTTCCAAGTATTTGTTCCTCAAGCCGATTTTCGAAGAATTAAGGGATTGTTTTGGATTATCTTTTCAGGTTTCTGGGAGTGGATCTTCGTGCTTTTGTTTTGTTTCTGAAGGTGTGGACGAGAGACCAGTCCGGAATTTTATTTCTCGATCCCTTGGACTTGAAGCTAGTTTTTGGGTATCCCGAATAAGGCTGAACTAGGGGCATGGTTTTTGTTTTCAATTTTGATCAGTTTGAGTCATAATATGCTCTTTTAGAATTATTTAAGAAGTTATTATTTGTATGTCTCAATTAAATAAAGAAATCGCTCTTTATGGAATTCCTGGCTCTCCGGGGGTTTCACATGGACCGGTGTTTCGGTTTTTGCATGGAGATGTAGAAGTTCCCCAATATCAGGTAAGTGAGTCCGAGCAAGAGTCTGAACTCGAACGTTTCAAAGATTCAGTCGCAATTACTCGAACTCAAATCGAGGGAATTAGAAATGAAGTTGCGAAAAATTTAGGTGAAAAAGAGGCGGGTATCTTTGACGCCCATATCCTCGTGCTTGAAGATAAAGCACTCTTTGTCGATATCGAAAAAGAAATTAAAAAAACAGGCGATAATATCGAACAATGTGTTTATCGAGTAACCCAGCGTTACCATGATTATTTTAATCAACTTGAGGATGAATATCTACGTGAGCGAGCGGCAGATTTAAAAGATATATCGAAGAGGTTACTTCGAAATTTGATTGGAGAAACTGCGGCAGGTACTGCTTTTTTAGGAGAGCCGAGAATTTTAGTCTCTGAAGACTTAAGCCCTTCGGATACTGCCTCTTTAGATCGATCTAAGATCCTCGGTATTGCCACAGATACAGGCGGTCGTACTAGTCACGCAGTAATAATGGCTCGAGCGAGCGGTGTTCCTGCAGTGGTTGGGGTAAGAGGGCTTACCGAGAAATTAGCTGAAGGAGATACCATATTAATTGATGGATTTGAAGGTATTGCGATTATCAATCCTTCTGAAAGTACTCTTTTTCGGTATGGAAAGGTGGGATTACAGAGAAATAAAATAAAGGATTTATTTGCTGGAGAAATTTCCTTACCACCCGAAACTCAAGATGGTCTAAAAATTCATTTCCTTGCAAATGCTGATACTTCTGAAGAAGTAAAAAGCGGAATTGAAAACGGGTGCGTCGGGGTAGGGCTTTTCCGTACAGAATCAATATTCCTGAGCAGAAATCAAATTCCCAGCGAAGATCAACAGTTTGAGGAATACCAAAAACTTGTTATGGCAGCGGACGGAAAACCTGTTACTATACGAACCCTCGATCTGGGTGGAGATAAAATTTTAGATTCAATTGGGCGCGAAAAAGAGGAAAACCCATTTATGGGATTTCGAGCAATTCGTTATTGCCTTCGTAATCCATCGATCTTTTTGGATCAATTACGTGCAATTTTGCGGGTGAGTGCTTTTGGTTCTGTGAAAATAATGTTTCCTATGATTAGTGGGGTAGAGGAGCTTGTTCGTGCAAAAGAATTCTTGTTTACCGCAAAGAGACAACTGAGTGAGAAGGGAGTCAGTTTTGATAATGAGATCAAGGTTGGGTGTATGATAGAAACTCCATCCGCGGTTACCATTTGTGATATGTTGGCCGATGAAGTTGATTTTTTTAGTGTCGGTACCAATGACCTCGTTCAATATTTACTAGCAGTAGATCGGATTAATAATGAAATTGCTTATCTTTATGAGCCCCATCACCCAGCAGTTATTCGTTCATTGAAGCACATTTTTGATGTGTCAAAAGAGAAGAATGTGGAGGTTACTTTATGTGGTGAAATTGCTGGTGATCCTCATTTTCTGCCTTTATTAATTGGTTTGGGTTTGGATACTGTAAGTGCCACGGGAATCCTACTACCCGAACTTAAGTTTTATGGTCGAAGATTTACATTGCAAGAAGCACAAAGTTTAGCCGAACGAATTAAGCCAATGAAACGGCCTTCTGAGATTAAGGTTTGTTTAAAAGATTTCTATGACGACCGGATTTCCGATTTGATCAAGTAGGATCAAGTTTACTCGTCTTGAAACTTGGAAGCGAATAGTTCAGACATTTCTTTCTGAAACTCACTTCCTTCTTTTGGCTTAGTAAAAAAAGTAAGGATCGTGCCTTTCGCCGCAGCGAGCATCATGATTCCCATGATACTTTTAGCGTTTACTTTTTCACCTTCTTTTTCGACCCAGATATCTCCGTTGAATCGAGACGCAATCCGAACGATCATGGCCGCAGGGCGGGCATGAATCCCCATTTTGTTCGAAACTTCAAGGGTAAAAGAGAAGTTTTCTGCCGAACTGTTTTCATCCGAATCACTCATTACAAGATAAATTAGAAGAGGAAATTACAAAAAAGACAAAGGAAAAGTTTTGATTACAAAAAGAAGCAAGGCGGAAGCAAGTGCCGCGGCAAGGTCATCAATCATCACTCCCATCCCATTGGGTAAATTTTGAAGCTTTTTAATTCCAATAGGTTTCGCGATGTCAAAAATACGAAAAAGAATAAACCCGATCGTTAAAAAGAATAAAACTTTAGTAATAGAGAAGGAATTTAATTCATCTAGGCAGAAAACAAATACTAAAGGAATTGCGGTAAATTCGTCCCATATTACTTCTGGTGGGTCTTCTTTTCCCAAAAGAACTTCAGCACGTGTACACAGAGGGATTCCTGCAATAAAAAGAATTGAAAATAGGATCATAATTCCTATCGGAGAAAGAGGGGAGAACCAAAATAAAAAACAGAAGACAACTAGGCCTGCAAGCGAACCAAATGTCCCGGGTGCAGGTAAGTTTGTACCCACGGGGCCAAGGGTGGATAAATTTCGAATGAAAAAATCCATTACTGATCTTCTTCGATAAAAAATCTCCAATACTTGGATAAATAAATAATACCAGAAATAACCGTAATGAGAGTGGCGGCTATCAGAGTGATTCGCCCAGACAGCAAAAGAATATGAATCAGATTTTCTTGGAGCTCCGGTGCAAAAATTCCAGTAAAATCATCTTCCACCGCAATTTTGCCAAGGAATAAGCAAATACAAGTAAGTTGAATGACTGTTTTTAATTTACCGATTTTTTCTGCGGCTAAAGTTTTTCCGCGTGCAGCTGCTACTAATCTTAAACCAGTAATTAGAAATTCCCTAGAAAGAATCAGCAAAATTGGAAAAAGTGCCCATCGTGCAATTTCATCCAGAGCTAATAGACTAATAAACATTCCCAGTGTGAGAACCTTGTCCGAAAGTGCATCCATAAACTTACCAAACTCAGATACCTGTCCAAATTTTCGGGCAAGCCATCCGTCAAGCCAGTCAGTGAGGGCGGCAAAGAGAAAAACAACAAGTGCGCCGGTTCTTATCCATGGCAGAGAGGTATCGGAGGCCGGATATAGTAAGGCAATGACTACCAGCATTAAAGGTATTCTTGAGAGAGTGAGAAGGTTTGGTAGGTTCATCTAATTAAATCTAATCATTTCATGGTTCGAACTCATTTGCAATCTCAACGGCATCCTTGGTTGTGGACTTGTTTCGATTCTTAGTTATTATAGACTCTTTACTATATGAGCATAGCTATTTACCCTGGTACTTTTGATCCGGTTACAAACGGACATTTGGATGTGTTAGAACGTGCATCCAAGATTTTTGACGAAGTAATTGTGGCTGTTTCTGCTGATAACTCGGATAAAAAAACTGCATTTGATTGTAATACCAGGGTCAAACTTTTGCTTGAAAATACTACCAATTATTCGAATGTACGGATTGATTCCTTTAGTGGACTACTGGTGGACTATGCGAAAGATTGCGGTGCAAGTGCTGTGGTCAGAGGTCTACGAGCAGTTTCCGATTTTGAATACGAATTTCAAATGGCCCAAATGAATCGACATTTAGATTCTGAACTCGAGACTATTTTCCTAATGCCTAACGAAAAATACTTTTACACCAGTTCCAGCCTAATTAAGCAGGTACATCTTTTTGGGAATCGTGATACGAAATTAGTTCCTGAAAATGTTTCCATAGCATTACGTCAGCTTTCGCTCGAAAACCAATCGAAGGAGGAACTTTAAAGTGAGCGAAACAGAAAAAGCAGCAGCAAAAAGAAAACGGGCAACTTTTGGGGTGGTTTTCCTTACCATATTTTTAGATATGGTTGGATTTTCGGTTATCTTTCCCCTTTTTCCGGCAATGCTCGATCATTATTTGGCCCGGGAAAGTGCACTGGGTGGGGGAATGCTCACTGATTTTGTTTTGTCACTTCAGGGACTTGCATTTGAAGGGAATAGTCAAAATGAAGCTTTTCGTTTTGAAACGGTTATTTTTGGAGGTGCATTGGGTTCCTTGTACGCGATTTTACAATTCTTTTTTGCTCCAATATGGGGACGGTTATCGGATAAAATTGGAAGAAGGCCTGTCTTGATGTTTACCCTTGCCGGTACATGCTTAGGGTATGGATTATGGATTTTTGCCGGAGGATTCTGGATTTTGGTACTTTCCCGAATCCTCGGTGGTATGGCTAGTGGCAATCTTTCCGTTGCAACTGCTTCGATCGCCGATGTTACATCTAGGAAGTCCCGATCTAAGGGCATGGCATTCGTTGGGGTTGCTTTTGGGTTAGGTTTTATAATAGGTCCTGCTTTGGGCGGTTTTGCATCTCAATGGTCTTGGGGCAATGGAGAAGACGCGGTCTTTGGGCTGAACCCATTTTCATTAGCCGCGTTAATTAGTTTTTGCCTGGCATTGATTAACTGGCTTTGGCTTGCCTTTTCATTTAAAGAAACCCTGCCCAAGGAAAAACGAGGAAGTGGAAATGAACCAAGACCGGCCATCTTTCAATTAAGAAGTGTTAAAAGTGCCGCGGTATCCAATACCTGTCTCGCCTATCTGTGCTACATGATTTCGTTCTCTGGAATGGAATTTACACTTACCTTTTTGGCGGTGGAACGATTTTCTTACGACCCCATACAAATTGCAAAAATGTTTCTTCTTATCGGAGTTACTCTAATTTTTGCCCAAGGATTTTTTGTAAGGAGATTTGTGGGGAAAATAGGGGAGAAAAGAATGGCATTAATGGGAATTTTCATAGGTCTTTTTGCCTTCGCGATGCTTTCTAGTATCCAAGGTGAAAACTGGTTTTTCTTTGCCCTATTTTTAATGTCAACTGGAGTGGCATTTATAAGTCCTACCTTAACTTCCCTTACTTCCCTTTATTCCAGTGAACAAGATCAGGGGTTTCATTTGGGAGTATTTCGATCGTCGGGTTCAATGGCACGGGCAATCGGTCCATTAATTGCAGGATTGATTTATTTTAAATATGGCTCCTCGATTGCATACCTAGCTGGTGCATTATTTTTGCTCTTTCCGGCTTGGATCTTGTTTCGTGTCCCTCAACCCAAGACGAATCAATAAAAATCCTTCGGTCTTCCTCTCGTTTTATCTCGCTATTCGATCAGTTTACCCTATTATGATTAGCTCTTCTGTTAGTAAATAATCGCCAGTTTATACCTTACACTTCAAACTAGAATGAATGTTGAAATAATCGATCAATTGATTGAACAAGATCCTTCCCTAGAATCTTCACGCCCAGCCCTCGAGGCTATGAATGAAGGTGCTTCTTGCATCCATAAAAGTTGGGGTCTTGGCAAAATAACCGGTTTTGACACGGATCGTGGTATGTTATTAATCGACTTCGAAGAGGATGATAGAAAAAGCCATGCGATGGATCCAGTCTTTTGCCTCGGTAAAATCGAATTTTTAGAGGATGATCACATTATCTCCCGTCATCGTTCAAACCCGGCTGAAATCGATACACTAGCCAAAAAAGAACCAGTTAATTTAATAATTGAAATTTTAGTAAAATTTGAGGACGGTTGTGCCGCAAGTCGTGATATCGAGAGGATATTAGGTTATTTGTTTGGCTCAGCTAAAGGCAAGAAATGGTGGACTGCTACGAAGAAACTTTTGGTGAAAGACCCTCGTGTTGCAGTTCCTAACAAAAAGACAGAACCCTATGTCTTGCGTGACGAACCGGTGAAGCCTGAACAAGAAATCCTGCAAGACTTTTTTGATGAGAAAAGATCTAAAGTAAAAATTGCTCTTGCAGAAAAGCTTTTTGATTTAGCTTCTGAAAAAGAGGACCTTCAAGCCGATTTGCCTCAAGTCTTAGCGGACTTAACCAATGCGATTCTCGAAGCCCGCAATCTCAGTGAAGCGGATCGTTTACATGGTATTTGGGTCAGAAATAACTTGGCGCGTGACGTTGAAGAGGATGTGGAGAAGCTTGAACCCACTTCCGCGTCCATACTGCATGAATGTGAAGCAGACCTTCCTAGGCTTGCCAATTTGCTTCCCACCAAATTTCATTCCCGTTTTCTCGATCTCGTAACCCGAGTTTATCCAGACAATTGGAAAGCAGTCGTGGTAAATTTATTGCAACATTCCTCGGTTAAGTTTTCCGGAGAATGTGCTCATTTTCTTATTGATCGTGACGAAACGAAGCTTCTAATCAAATCCTTATCAAACTGGCTAGATGAACAGACTTTAAAGGCACCTGTTCTATTATGGATGTTAAAATTTCGTGAACTGGTAAAATTTAAAGATATACTGAAAGGACTAATTAATCCTAAACTCCTCACTGCTGTGTTTTCCGCTATTGACTATGAGTCTTTGCAAAATGCAACGACTCGAAGAATTCCACTTGCTGAGATTTTGTCAGATGATCGGGAATTATTACCTGACATCTTGTGCAAGGGAAGTGCTGAAAATGCACAGGATTTAGCCCAAGCCCTCTTATTAAATCCTGGGTTTGAAGATTTAAGTAAACGTTCGTTACTGGCCCGTTTTATTAAAATGTTTCCTGAGATCCAAAGTCTCATTGATGGCAGTGCGAATTCAGATTCATCCAATCGTGCTACCGTGACGGATGATTCGTTAATTGTCTCTCAACCAAGCTATGATCAAAAGTTGGGCGATCTTGATGAATTAACGAAAGTCAAAATCCCTGAAAATTCCTTGGCGATCGAAGCGGCACGGGAACACGGTGATTTGCGTGAGAACGCAGAATACCACATGGCGAAGGACGAACAAAAATTTCTTCTTGCCAGACAATCGGAATTACAAGCCGATATCATGCGCGCAAAGCCCACTGATTTTGCGGATGCTCCCACTGATTCAATTGGAATTGGCTCGATCGTTGAATTGGAAGATCAATCTGATTCGAAGTCACAGACTTACACGGTTTTAGGTGCTTGGGATAGTGATCCTGAGAACAATGTCCTCTCTTATTTAACTCCCTTAGGGCAAATGTTACTTGGGAAGAAAATTAGTGATATTGTCGAAACTGATGTAGCAGGAAATATCCAAACTTGGAAGGTCAAGGGATTATCTCGTTGGTTGGATAAGAAGTAGTTATTTTCTGTGTTGTGGTTTGTCTTGATTTTCAAAACCACAAATATTAGTTTTGCTTAATTGTTTCTATTCGGCAATTCCTACTAGTATATGACAATGAAGGTCACCGAGGTACTACAGGTACTGTCTGATAGCACCCGTCTGCGTATGTTACGACTACTCGGGCAGGAAGAACTGTCTGTTGCCGAATTGCAAGAAATCTTAGAAATGGGACAATCTCGTATTTCAAGTCACCTTTCGTTACTCAGAAGGTATGAGATGGTAAGTGACCGAAAGGAGGGAAAGAAAACTTTCTATACTTTAATTCTGGGAGGTTCGAAACAATTTGAACTTGTGAGAATCGCCTTAGAAGTAGATTCAGATGAAGAATTTTGGAATACGGATCAATCTGCATTGCAACGAATCATTGAAAGAAGAATGCGGGCAAGCGAACAATATTTTGATGAAGTTGCCGGGCGATTAGGAAAAAATTATGTACCGGGACGATCGTGGGATGCGATCGGACATTTCCTACTTCGTTTAGTTCCTAAAATTATTATTGCTGACTTGGGTGCTGGCGAAGGAATGATCTCTCAATTATTAGCCGAGAGAGCACAAAAAGTGTATTGTATTGATCGCTCAAAAAGCATGGTGAGACTCGGTCTAGAACTGGCAAAGAAAAATGGACTGTCCAACTTGAATTACAAACTCGGTGATTTAGAGAAAGTTCCCCTTCAAGATAATAGCGTTGATTTAGCCTTAATGAGTCAATCATTACATCATGCAGAACGTCCAAATGTAGCACTGCAAGAGGCGTTTAGGATTTTAAAACCCGGTGGTCAATTAATTGTAATTGATTTGAAGCAGCATCAATTTGAAAAAGCCCGACAATTATACAGCGATCGATGGTTGGGCTTCGCTGAAAACGAACTTTATTCTTTAATCAAAGAGTCAGGATTTCAAAAGGCTAAAGTTGAAATTGTTGCGAAGGAAAATACCGAACCATTTTTTGAGACCCTGCTTGCTACAGGCGAAAAGGGTATTTAAGCAGAATCTTCAGTTCGCATAATTGCATCGGGTTGGGTATCTTGCGATATACCAAACCACTTGAGCGGTCTTTTGAGGGTCCGTAAGATGTCCTCTAAGATTAGATATAAACAGGGCACCATAATGAGGGTGATAAATGTGGCAAATAACACGCCAAACCCGATCGCAATTGCCATCGGTTTTAAGAATTGAGCTTGAAGGCTACGTTCAAAAAGAATGGGGAGTAATCCAACAAAGGTAGTCAGCGAGGTCAGAAGAATGGGCCGGAATCTTGCCATTCCTGCACTTTTAGCGGCCTCAAGCAAAGTTGAATTTTTACTTTTTTGATTTACATAGTGAACCAGGACTAGGCTATCGTTTATTACTACTCCAGTTAATGCAACAATTCCAAACATCGACAACTGACTCAGAGGAATTGAGAAAAGCAAATGTCCCAATACTGCCCCAATTAATCCAAATGGAATCACAGACATTACTAAAAGAGGCTGGAAATAAGAACGAAATGGAATTGCTAATAATGCGTATATTATAAAAAGGGCAATCCAACCGGACTGAGCAAGGCTTGAGTCGCTTTCATTTTGCTCTTTTCTTTCTCCCACAAATGAGAAGCGCAAGGAGGGAAAATCCTTGCGGATTGATGGTAGAAAAGATTGATCCAAATCCCTCTCTATACTGGGTATATCAGCAATTAATTTGTCTGCCGATGATTGCACATTAATGATACGGGCACGATCCGATCTTTTAATTGTGGGATAACCCTGACCGTACGATATCTGGGCAATTTCTTCCAAAGGAACTTCAATGCCCTGCGGGGTTCGAATTCGGAGGCTTTCTAATGCACTGAGACTTTTTCTGTCTTGCAGCGGATATCGAAGCATTACTTTCAACTCTTCGCGATCCCGTTGAAGTCTTTGAATCTCTTCCCCGTAGTAAGCTTGCCTGACTTGTCGACCAAGGTCAGATTCGGTCAAGCCTAGTGCCCGACCTGCCGAATTGAGTTTTAATTTTAATTCTCTTTTTCCACCGGAATAGGAATCAGAAATATCAAACAGCCCCTGATACTTTTTAAAATGTTCTTTGAGCTGGTGGGCCGCTTTTTTCATGGTTTCTAAATTTTGTCCGGAAATTTCTATATCCAATGCAGTTTTACTTCCCCCGGCTGCCACATCACCAAAATAAATTTGTTTAACTCCTGGAAGTGGACCAATTCTTTCGCGCCAAAGAGCGGAAATTTGGGGAGCACTCCTGGTGCGATCCTCCGATTTAATAAGCTCCACACTAACTTCCCCGATATTGGAACCGCTTACAATATTGGAGGAACTTTTCGGCCCACCAGAAAATGGCTGTGCACCCATTGTAATCATATCGTATCGAAAGGGATTGGGCTCGCCGACCGATTTCAAATACTGGATCACTTCAATCCTTGCATTCTCTACTAGTTTTATGGAGTGCTCGGTGGTAGCAGCGGGGACTCCATCCTGCATTGTTAATTTGACCGATATATAGTCAGAAGGTACCGGCGGTACACCGCGCACAGACTTAACATGGCCACCGATTATGAGGGCAAAGGTTATTATCAATATGCCTAGGAATCCTGCCACTACGGGCCATCGCAAACGGAGGCACCTAAAGAGAAATGGGGAATAGACTTTTTCTATAAAGCGCTCAAGACCATCTGCAATTGATTCCTGTATTCGAGAAAACCAATTTTTTCCACCCCGGTTAAATCGACAAAAGGTGAGGTGGTAAGGTAGAATAAACTTTGATTCCACCAATGAAAATAACAACGCAGGGATTACAACAAGTGGGATATCTTTCATCAGTTTCCCTAACCAGCCTGGTAAAAAAAGCAGGGGTACGAATGCCACTACACTGGTAAGAATGGCAAAGGTCACAGGCATCGCGACTAATTGAGTTCCCTTGATTGACGCATCCACGGGGGAGAGACCTTTCTTTCCCAGCGTGTAAACAGACTCCCCCACGACAATGGCATCATCTACGAGAATTCCGAGAACTACAATAAATGCAAAAAGAGAGACCAAATTGATCGATGCACCAATGACTCCCATAGTTGCAAACGCACCCATAAAGGAAATCGGCAAGCCGAGAGCAACAAAGAAGGCCAGCGATGGACGAAGGAAAAATGATAAAACAAGAAATACGAGAATTAGACCATGTTGGGCATTTCTGATCATCATATCTAATCGACCTTGGAGGTAATAGGAACTGTCCTGCCAAATCGTCATGCTGATCCCCTCCGGTAATAGGAGCTTTTGCTTCTCAACATAGTCTGAGACCTTTTCGGATATATCAAGTGGGCTTTGTTTTCCTACTCTAAAAATTCGTAAGGTTACTGCAGGTTGACCTTTAAATGTGGTATATAAAACCTTATCTTCAAATCCATCTTTTACCCATGCAATATCTTGAAGTTGTACGGAAGAACCATTGGGAGATGATACAATTTCAATCTGTTCAAATTGTCGGCCTTCCCTTGCTTTCCCAGTCGTGCGCAGAAGTGTTTCTCCGGCAGTAGTTCGAGCCACTCCGCCTGGAATATCGACTGAATTTCTCTTTAAAGCTTGGGAAACGGAATCAAAGCTTAACCCATGTTCACGCATTGCTTGCTCGGAGAGTTCGATTCCGATTTCTGGGTTTCTGATTCCTGATATTTCGACCTGGGTGATGCCTGCAATATTGGTGAGGTCATCCTGTGTTTTTTCGGCAAGCCTTCGAATTGATTGAATGTCAGACTGTCCATGTATCGCAAGGGCGAGAACCCTTCGTTTCGCAGTCATAACTTCAACAATAGGTTTTTCTGCCTCTTCGGGGAAGTTATTGATCGCATCAACTCGAACTTTAATCTCATCAGCAAGAACTTTGGCACTTTTTCCTTTCTCAACCTGGATGCTAATGACACCGGTATTTTCTCGGGCAAAGGAAGTCATTTCCTTGATGCCTACAAGATCCCAAATTTTTTCTTCTATTTGTTTGCAAACTCCGTCTTCAACCTCAAGTGGAGCAGCTCCCGGGTAGATTACTGAGACTGTAACTATATCGAGATCGAAATCAGGAAATAGCTCCATTTTTAAACCTCGAATAGAAATGATCCCGGCGAGTAAAATAATCCCGGCGAGTAAATTGGCTGCTACCCCATTTTTGGCAAACCAGGCAATCATTACTGTGTCTTGTTTTGGTCTGCGGTGGAAGACGAAATTTTAACTTTCATTCCTTCCGCAATAATATCCATCGGTGTGATGCAAACTCTCTCCCCTTCTTGAATCCCACCCACAACCCACACTTCCAGTCCATCTCTCTTGACACTTTTAACTTTCCGCACAGTCAAACGATCCTCCTGGTCTAAAACAAGAATCGTATTTTGTTCTCTGAATGCAGAGATAGGGATTATGAATACATCAATCTTTGGTCCAATGAGTTTTAGTTTCACAAATTGTCCAATGCTTAACGGGTTTTCAACTTTAGAAATTTGGTTAAAAGGATCGGTGAAACAATTATCGAAACGAGCAACCAAGTTGTGCAGACGAGTGCGCGGATCGATTATTCCCTGAGATCGATCAATCACGCCAGAATGGATTGTCTTTCCTTCCTCATTTACAATTTTGACTGCAATTTGGTTTTCTCCATGAGGAGAACCCTCATTAAAATTAAGAAATGAAAGTTCTTTCCTACTAAGTGCGAGTTGAACTTCCCCTTTTTTAATTGAATAGATTTTTGCGAGTGCAGAGGAAGAACCTGAACCAACCTGTTGCCCCACATCGGCTAAAATATTTAGGATTCTGCCTCTGAATGGAGCCCGTACATTTGCTTTAAGCACATTTTTTTTGGCCTGGTTATGTAGTGCTTCTGCTGCCTTTGCTTCGGCCTCTGCTTTTAAGATTTGGGGCTGTCTTTTTACTAAAGCCGTGGCGAGTTTCCAATCCCGGTCACCCCATTCCGTTTTTGCCTGGTCTGCAAGTGCCCGTTCCTGTGCTAATTGATACTCCGTCCGTCTCAGGTTTGCCAATGTTTCTGCCTCTCGAGCAAGGAGATCAATATCGACAATTTTGACCAACAAATCTCCCTTTTCGAAAAAGCCTCCATTTTGAAAGGATGCAATCGATTGATTTACTTCGTTTTTAAACGGTGCCACTCCTTCAATCAATCCAGGTACCTCGGCAATTAAATTGGTAAGAGTGCGTGCCTGTACGGTTCCAAATGCCTCTATTGTTGCTCTTTGGGATACCAGGTTTGCTTCGACGATGTCGACAAAGGGAAGTTGTTTAACAATTTCTTTTGGTTTCGACTGGGGCTTACTTTCGATCAGATATTTTCCAATCAAAATTGCAGAAGTAATAATAACCCCGCATATAATCAACATTTTGAACTTCTTCATGATTCTGTGGCGATGGCTTCCATGCCAATTGCTAGGTAAAGGTTTATTCGGTTCAGAATTCTTTCTTTTTTAAGGAGTAAAAATCGACTTTCTGCTTCAAATGAACGCCTTCTTGTATCAAGGGCATTAAAAATTCCCTCCACTCCACGCTGATATCTCTTCCAACTCAACTCAGCTGCGTTTGCATAGGCAATGGACGACTGTTGTAACTTCGTTTCTTCATTTGCAAGGTGGATTTCAGCAGAGAGTGAATTCTCCACTTCAAAAAATGCCCGAAGGATAACCGCTTTCAGTTCGAAAAGAGCAGATTTTTGTAAGGCTTCTGATTTTCTTATTCCTGCCCGCAGTCTTCCTCCCTGAAAGATCGGTTGACTTACGGCACCGGAAATATCCCATACTCGAAATTTCTGATCGACCAAATCACTGAAATTATCCGAACGGCTTCCTGGAGCACCAGTTAGTGTAAAGGAGGGGAGTAGGTTTTTATTCGCCACCTTTAAATCCAATCCAGTTGATTGAACTTTTAACCGAGCCGAGTTTAAATCATAACGTGATTCGATCACTTCTGCAGGAGTGGGGGGAAGGGGAGGGAGGACCAGGTCAGGAAGAGACATGGAAGAATTAAGATCCATTTTTCCATCCGGGTAATCACCGATTAATTCTTGAAGAGTTTGGGTTAAGTTCATTGCCAAACGTTTTCTCTGGGCTAAGTTTGCCTGAGACGAAAGGTAGCTGGCTTCCGCAAGTTTTTGCTCCAGTGCAGTGGCCAGTCCTGTTTGGTATCGGTCATTAATAAAGGAGAGATTCTTGGAATAGGTTTCAATTGTTTTTTCAACTAGTTCTATCTGAAAAGAATTCTCGACTAAATTGAACCACGCCTTCGCGACTTGACCATTTAGTGACAATCGGGCTGCTTGGTAATCTGCTAAGCTTGATTCAAATCTCTTTTTAGCAGAATTACGGGAATCTTTAATCTTTCCCCATAAATCTATTTCCCAGCTTACATTTATTCCGGAATTGAAACTGCTCGAAGTAAATGAGGTTTCACTGTTTGGAAAATTGAACCCAATTAAATTTCTTTTATTTCTGGCTCCAGTAACATTTGCATTAGCAGATGGTAAGAGATTGGCTCCCCCAATTGTGGCATCTTCCCCCTTGGCAACCATTCGTTCATACATGGATGCTAATTCAGAATTATTTTGATTCGCTTGCGAAATCAAACGAGTAAGCGGGGGGATTTCAAAAGAATCTGTCCAGTAGGTTATATTGCGGTCCGCTGATCTAACCTCGAAATCGGAGTTCCATTGGGCGGGAATTAAATTTTTCTCTAAATTTGATATTTCCTTTTTTGTCGACCGACACGACAAAAGGGCAAAAAAAGGAATTAAGATACAAATAGGGTGAATTTTCATTGTTTAATTTGAATACCTGCCTCGAAACCATTGGATACAAAAATTATAAGTCGATCGATCATGGCACTGACAGCATTTTCATTATATTTGCCTACTGAAAAGTCAATCATTCGACGATGTTGTGCCAATGTACCTAACATTGATGAAACGGCCAGATGGTAATTCCAATATAAATCCTCCTCGTTTGCATCGGGATTGGAGTTTTTCAGTTCAGTCATAAAAACCTGAGATAATTCTCCGAAAAATCTTTTTTGTATTTTAGCAAGAAATTCTGCTGGCTCTGTAAAACTACGAGCAATGATTTCGATGATGCCGTTTTGATTAGTGATCTGTTTCTCCACTTCCTCTCCCACGGGGTGAATCAGGGCCCGGAAAATTTCTATATTGGGCAATGCTTTGTCTGCGAATTTTACTTTAGCCTCGTCTAATCTTTTCCTCCTTTTTAAGTTTATCGGTTCTATCTTGGATTTGATCATTTCTAAGACCATGGCTTCTTTCGAACCAAAGTGATAATGAGCAGATGCGAGATTCGTTTTGGCTTTCTTGGCTACGACCCTCATCGTAACGCCGGCCACACCCTTTGAAGCGAATAATGTTTCAGTAGTTCGTAAAAGCCTTGCTTTTGTTTCTTGCCCATTGGCACGAGTAAGAATGGAGGAACAAACCATGATTGAGCCTATTTAAACAATCGTTTGAAGAAAGACAAGATTGCTTTACAATTGGTAACCGAAATTCATTGAGTTCAAGGTGTGGATATGCCCGATAATTAAGGGGTTTTTCATTGACAGAGTGTTAATAATATTCTTTTCTTTTAGCTTTTTCCTTATTTCGCACCCCTTCATTTACTAAGAAGATTATGATTAAGATTCGCTTGCAAAGACACGGAGCCCGCCACTCCCCATTTTATCGTATGGTAGTCACTCCATCTACCACCCGTCGTGACGGAAAGTTTATTGAAGTTCTCGGAACTTATAGTCCGAAGGCACATGCTCGTTCCGAAGAACTCAAGTTGAAGATGGATCGCATCGATCATTGGTTAGGCGTGGGTGCACAACCCACTGACACTGCTAAAAGTTTAATTCGCCAAGGTCGTCTTACTCCAGAGGAATGGTTGAAGAAATCAGAGCGAGAAGCCGCTAAACGATTAGCACGTGCTCAGAAGAGTGATGTTGCACCTCAGATGGAAGACAAGAAGGAAGAAACTCCTGTTGCCGAACCCGAAGCGAAAGCGGAGGAATCGAAACCAGAAGAGAAGGCAGTCGCAGAGGTAAAAGAGGACAAGAAGGAAGAAGCACCTGTTGCCGAACCTGAAGTGAAAGCGGAGGAATCGAAACCAGAAAAGAAGGCAGTCGCAGAGGTAAAAGAAGACAAGAAGGAAGAAGCACCTACTGCCAAACCAGAAGCGAAAGCGGAAGAAGCGAAACCAGAAAAGAAGGCAGTCGCAGAGGTAAAAGAAGACAAGAAGGAAGAAGTACCTGCCGACAAACCAGAAGCGAAAGCGGAGGAAGTTAAACCAGAAAAGAAAGCAGTCGCAGAGGTAAAAGAAGACAAGAAGGAAGAAGCACCTGCCGACAAACCAGAAGCGAAAGCGGAGGAAGCTAAACCAGAAAAGAAAGCGGCCGCAGAAGCAAAAGAGGATAAAAAGGAAGCCAAGCCTGATGCGAAAGCAGAGGAAGCGAAGCCTGTCAAAAAAGCTCCTGCGAGCAAAACGAAGGAAGAAGAGTCCAAGTAAGGCTATCTATTAGCTGGCACTCTTACTTCCTGTATGTTTTTAAAACTTTGTGATGATTCGCAAGATGGAACCAATTCTGCGTTTCGATGTTTTATCTCTTTTTCCTAAGACATTAGAAGGTTTTATTGGGGAAAGTATAATCGCCCGTGGTATCGATAATGGCTTAATTGAGGTAAACTCTCTTGATTTACGCCGATGGGCAGATGGAAAACATCGTGAAACAGACGACCGACCATTTGGTGGTGGTGCTGGAATGGTAATGAAACCAGAACCCTTGTTTTCTGCAGTTGAAGATATTGCGGAACAATCATCCACTGTAATTTACATGGCTCCAGATGGTGAGAAATTAACTACTCCCTTATGTAAAGAACTTGCACAAGAAAAACATATTGTGGTACTGAGCGGACATTATGAAGGAGTTGATCAACGTGTTCGTGATAGTCTTGTAACTCGTGAAATAAGTGTAGGAGATTATGTTCTGACTAATGGAACTCTAAGCGCTTCTATTCTAATTGATGCAGTTAGCCGACACATTCCTGGTATGTTGGGGGATGAAGATTCTCTCAAAGATGAGAGCTTTGAAGATCAACTACTTGCATTTCCTCAGTACACAAGACCAGCAGAATTCCGTGGAATGAAGGTTCCCGATGTCCTTCTTTCCGGAAACCATTCCCAAATTTCGAAATGGCGTGAATCAAAAAGGTTGGAAAAGACCCAAAGACTACGTCCTGATTTATTGAAAAATTAACCTGAGAGTATACCGAATTATGAACAACCAACTACTAGAAGAAGTAACAAAAGAGTATTTAAAAGAAGGCCGCGACCAATTTAAAGTGGGAGATGGTGTAAAAGTTCATGTTCGAGTGCGAGAAGGAGAAAAAGAACGTATCCAAATTTTTGGCGGAATTGTGATCGCGCGCAAGGGATCAGGAGTTCATGAAACTTTTACTGTTCGCCGTATCGCATCTGGAGTCGGAGTGGAGCGAGTTTTTCCAGTTCATTCTCCCCTCATTGACAAGGTTGAAGTGGACCGGGAAAGTGTTACCATGCGTGCACGGATGTACTACCTGAGAGACAGGATTGGTAAAGAGGCGAACAAGGTAAAAGAAAAACGGCTTTTTGAAGCAAGGCGTGCGAGTAAATAGTTTGTTACTTACAGGCAGTTTTCTGTAATAGACAGAAAACTGTTATTCTATTTTTCACTTCTCGGTTACTCTCTCTTTAACCAACTCCATACTTCCCCGATCTTCTGGGGATTCATTTCATCTTTTGTATGAATTAATTTGGTGTTGGAACAATCGAATGACTCTCTTCATAGTAGATTACTGATGAAAAAGTCTTTATGGTTATTACTTGTATTATTGGTAACTATTGCAACGGCTGACCTTGTTATTTTTGAATGGTGGTTGCCTGCCCGATTTGAAAAAAAGTTAGCCCGTGCGATGGCGGACGGCGACCTTAGTTTTGATACTACAGAGTTAAACTGGGATGAGGGATATTTATCGGGTGGACAGTGGCTTAGTCCAAATCGAGATTTATTCCTAGGAGAAGGTCGATTTACTTATTCTTCTCTTGATTGGTTTTTGAAAGAAAATTCGCAAATCAAACATTTGCAATTAAAGAATTTTCGTGTGGTGGAAAAAGAAAGTATCGATTCGAACTTTGATATTGAGAAGGTGCTTGAATCGCTACGTTTAAATTCCTTGAACTACGGTTTTGATTCAATTGATATTAGTGGGAGGATCGAAAAAAATAAATTCTCTGTTCCATTTTCACTTTTTGCTTCTTATTCGAAGCCGGATCGACTTATTAAAGCAGCAATTGAGTTAAGGTTTGATGATTTATTTCCTACCATTAAGCAATTTATTCCGATCGATAAAAGTGTACTACTCCATATTGAAATACAACGAGAGGAGGCTCTTGGAGCTCAGATTTTAAGAATTTCAATTCGTAATAAAAAATTCGGAATGTTGAGTTATTTACATGATAGCAAATCCGAATTGATTCAACTTTATCTTGGGGGCAATCAATTAGAAATGGCTCGTTTTGAATTAAATGCTCAAAGAGGAGTTGAGGATAATCTATTTACTGGTGATTGGAACACTACCATCCTTTCTCGCAATTTAATCAAACAATTCCCTATCCTTTCCCTTGTTGATGGAATCGTAGAGAGTTCTGGTAGAATCAAGTTTGATACCCAAGGAAATAATGTTGAGTTAGAAGGTGAGGGAAATTTTTCAGTATCTTCTTTCTTTTTACCGCAAGAGGGCACTGTTAGTGGTCAAATAATTAGTCGTGTTCGAGTAGCAGATGATCAGTGGGGTGTTGAGAATTTTCGTATTCAGATTGAAAATAAAAAAGGAGAAAGAATAGAGGCAGAAACAAATCTTCCCTTTACTGATTTGAGAGAAATCAAAAATGTTAATCTGTTATTCCATTCGTTGGATGTGGGTCGATTGAAGCAACATTTTACAGATGGTACGCTTCTCAGTGGAAATTTTTTATCAGAAGTAAACGAGGGAATACTCTCCCTGAAATCCAGTAACTTACAAATTAAAAACAATGATAAAATACAAAAAGATTTCAATGTGACTGCAAAGATTCCTCTTTTTTCGGATTTGAATCAAACCGAGGATCTCAGTTTTAAAATTGAGGCTTTTTCTGAACAATTAGCTCCACTCGGATTTGTTCATGAAAAGTTTTCGGATTCGAATCAATATTCATTTCAAAAAGTCGATCTACAAGGGGTGATTCAACCTACCAATTGGCTTATCCAAAACGGTAATGCTGAACTGATTACAAAGGATAGAAATATACTCTTTTCCTTACGGGTAGAGAATCCGTTCGAAATATCTGTGCAAAATGACCTTGTTAATTACCAATCCAATAGTTTAGGAAATTCCGGTGCCATATCGTTTTTCAGTAAGGATTCTATACCAGAAGTCTTTTTAAATTTTCAAAATCTAAGTTTTGCTGGAATAGACTCTGTTTTTTCTGGGGAAATTATATTTGAAAATGGCTTTCCGGTCTGGACGGTTAAAAATTTCAAAACGGAAGTTATTGGAAATACTAATCAAACAACGGGCGGGCAGAGTTTCAAAATACAATGTGATTTGAATTTTTTCCCTCATCGTGGCAAACAGGGGATTTATGAATTAAATAATGTTATTTTAATGGATAGAAAAGAAGATAGATTCGAGGGTAATTTATCTATTTCCCTTAATCAAAAGGGCGGGGTTAGTCGTTTAACAAGCAACGATTTTGTAGTTAGTTCTCCGTTGTTAAATAGATTTTTATTCCCCCCATTTCCAAGCTTAAATAATTTGATCATTAAAACTAATCATCTTGATTGGCGGACTGATAAAACGAACCAGCTTGTGTTGGACGGACAAATGATCTTATCCACGCTTGGTTCTTCTTCAGAGCCTGCTTTTGAAATTCCAATCAAATGGACCGTAGTAAATGAAAATGATCAAATTTCTCATTGGATGAAGTTATCTTATCAAAAGAACCTCCGTTCAGATTTAGAAATAAGTTTAGTACCAGAAAAGAATTCGTTCACAATTAATAGCAAGCAAATCAGTGCAGTGGACTTGGTTGATTTATTTCGAAAATGCATTCGTCCGACGATTCAAAATGAATCAATTATTGCCGGGTGGTTGACAGAAAATAGAAATTTAAATCCGCAATTATCTTTCGAAACTGTTCTACTAACTCCTACTATTGCACTGAACGATTTCAAGGCAGAGATCAATCTTGAAAATCAAAACATTATCTTTCAATCCAAAATTCAAGATTCTCTCATTCAAGGCGAATTACAATTCAATTGGGTGGATTCCAATGCTTCGGAACTATCGACATTTAATCTCCAGTTAACTGGAGAAGATACTAATGCGTCTATTTTAAATTCATTCACGAATAAAATAATGAGCACGGATGGATTAGTTAATTGGAAACTCAATGCGAAGGGGGAAGTGAACGGTACCTTTGAACTCCAAAGTAGTATTGAAATTAGTAACTTGATGGTAATGCCATTGGATGGCGGGATGGACATCAATGCCGATCTGCTCAAAGAGGGAATGGAAAAGAGCTTGGGAAGTTCATTTTCCTGGTCCGCTCCTCAAACGAGAATGATTGAGGCTCTGGGCAATCTTATCGACGAAATTTCCTTTGAGCATGGCTCCATTAAAATGAGCAGAAAAGGTACAGGAGAATGGTTTTTTTCACTCTCTGATTTAACTGGTCAAGATATTAGCCTAATGGGGAGTGGATCCTTATCGTCAAATGGTAATTTCAAGATGAATATTTTCCCCGGCTTTAAAAATGAATGGGCCGATTTTCTTCAAGTAGTTAACATTCTCGCTGCCGGAAAAGCCCGCCAGGGATACCGCTCATTAAAACGGGAACCACTTGTTATTGAAGGAGTTCCTGGACGAATAAAGTTAACTAATTGGTGGGATATGCTCGGGCAAGGAATGGGATTGGAACCAGCAGAATAAAATACAGTTAGGTTCTCAGTAAGTTTAGACGGGCAGGGGAGAGAAACGAATCGAGTAGATGCTCGCCATGTGCATACTCGTACTGGTCTTGTTTTGAATCTAAGATCATTTCGTAAATATGCTTTAGTTTTGTTGTATAACTTTTCGGAGCAAAGTTTTCGTTAATTGATTCTTTATTTTTCAGAATGATCTCTGAATCGATTCTTTCCAGTTTAACTTGCGATCGAATTTCATCCCGTGCCTCTGTGGATTTTGAAATAGATAAAATAATTTCCTCCTGTAATACCTCGTCTAATCGGCCAAAGTCGACCTGATCATTCTGAACCATTGATTGATAGGCAATATCCGTCGCATTGCTTGGCATTTCCTGCTGGTATTCGAGAAAGAATTTTTCAAGTGTCGTTTGAATTTTTGATGTCAGTGATCCCTTGTTTTGCAGGTGTTCCAGGTTGATATTAATTCGTTGGTATAAGTGATTTAAATTAATACCGAGGCTTGAGAAATCCTGAGTTATTTCTGGAATATTTCGACCCCACAGAAATTTTCCGGACATCCATGGTTCCAGGAATCCTAAACCGAAACCCTCTGCAATACTGGTGGACAATATACCTTCAGCATGATCAACCATTTCTGGGAATGAAACAGAGGTTTTTTCCCCTAAAGCAAAAGTAACAGGAAGATTAATTTCATTACAAAATTGTGCCCATCTTTTAAAGATTGGCTGAAATTCGGGATTGGTAGGACCTAGACTATTTGCAAAGTGTTTTTCAGGATAAGAAGCGGCGATCAATGCTAATTCACCGAGGTTTTTTCTTCGAACTGCACGAACGGGATAGAGAAATAAATTATCCGGTAACTCAGGGAAGGGGAGGGTATTTACTTCCTGTGCGGCGGAGGGAATAGAAATGGCATTGGCTAATAGATGGACTGGACTCGCTTTGGTAGAAAAAACCTTTTTTAAAAATGTGTGATCCCGATGGTTAAGGGTTGCGTAATGAACTGTTGAGGAGGAGGGATAAGCCGACGAGTATATTTCTTTGAGTGCACTGAAATTCGAGGGTCTTCCGTCTTCTGCAAAATCATGGGGATGGAGCAGCATTGGATTTGCATCTTCTGCGAGCAGAGCAACTGCTTTTGTTAAAGAGGCGTTTTTACCCAGACTATGGTTGTGAATATGCCAAATGTCAGGTTTTCCTCCAAGCCCGACTTTTGCTGCCTTCTCCAATCGTTCTTTTAGCACAGAAGGGGAGATTGAATTAGTAGGTGAAGAATAATCAAGTCCCTCGACAATCTGGACATTTTTGATTTTATCGCCCGGATATTTTCGACCCGTTAAGACTACAAATTGGGGTGATTCAAGTTCTTGGCTAAATGACTCGAGTGTGTTTTCGATTACCCGGGTAACCCCTCCGGGTTCCAAGTGATAATGAACGATTGCAACCCTCATTTCAGTACGGGTTTCTTGTGTGGGAAATCAAGAATTACCCGTGCGCTTACGGTATCCATCAATTTCAATCATGGGAGGTCTTTCCTCTTCCACGACCTCCTGAACGAGTTGGTTATAGGAACCATCTTCCACCTCGAACCGTCGATAGAAGGTTTCCACATCAGGAACCCGATCAATTTTCCCTTGGCTGTGTAATCGATTAATAAAAGTTTGGAGAATACCAAAACTCATTTTACCCAGAGCATTTGTGGTTTGATTTCTGTGCACTCTTCGATCGAGGTCAGTTTGCGCAAAGGCATTTAAACCAAATTTTTCGTACAAATCCAGAAGGTGCGAGGTTTCCACGCCATATCCAATTGGAAAGGGAATCATTTCCAGTACTTCTCTTCTTGCCGCGTATTCTCCAGACAATGGTTGTATAATATTAGTCAGTTCAGGATAGAATAAAGAAAATAATGGACGAATCAAAATTTCGGTTACTCGTCCGCCTCCACTGGAGCGGAGACCACTTGAGTAATTGAGTGGTCTGTCGTAGAAAGCTTTTACATATTGTACTTCCGCTTGCTTGATTAATGGTGCAACGAGCCCGTAGACAAATCGCGGATGAATATTGGAGATATCCGCATCCACATAACAGATAATGTCTCCTTTGAGTTGATGAATTGCTTTCCAAAGGTTCTCTCCTTTTCCTCGCTTGTCCCCGACTTCAGGAAGGATTTCTGAGGCTAAGTAAGTATCTGCGCCATAGCTTTCAGCCACCTCGAGGGTTTTATCATTTGAGCCCGAATCAATAACAGCAAACTCATCAATTAATGGATATCTTTCCATTAGTTCAGAACGAAGAATCAAAACTTCTTTCCCAATAGTCTTTTCTTCATTAAGAGTGGGAATGCATAGAGAAATTTTCAGATCTTTTTTTTCTTTCTCCTTCACTAAATCCAAAATATCCCAAAATTCTCCGTGGTGAAAAGTATTGTTCTCGAGCCATTTTTGATTATCGCCTGTCATGATTCGCAAATTCCTTTATCGATTGCTTGAAGAAGAGTAACAAGCTGGGCAATTCCTGCTTGTAAGGGGGCAAGTTGAATCGTTTCATTTTCCTCACCAATATTTTCTGCATGGGTTAAGCCCAAAGTAACACCGGCATACCCCGCCTCGATTAGTACATTTAAGTCTCCTGTACTAGGGATTACTTGAGGGGTGATTCCAATTTCATCCATTATTGAACGGGTTGCTTTTACGAGTGGATGAGTAAATGGAATGCCACAATTCGGTCGGGTCGCGACCACTTCAAGTTTTACAGTGGTCCCATTTTCAAGAGAGCATTGTTCGCAAAGGTCATTTACTTTTTGTTGAAGTTCCGCAATCACTTCATCCGCTTCGCTGGTAATTTCAAAACGCAAACATCCACGGTGGGGTGTTTTGTTATAAGTCGTCCCACAGGTTAATCCACCAAGGACCATTTTAGTTTTGGGTTCCTTGGGGAGTGGTATTTCCAATAATTGATTAATGATTCGAGTTAGGTGTCCCACTGCTCCGGAGGAACCAAAACGATTCCAGTCATAATTACTGGGCACCTCGAGGCGAATCTCTCCCCGTAAAGTACCCAGTCCTGCATAACTTAATCTACCCTGACTCGCTCCCTCCACGCAGATTCCGGCACTAATCGGCCGTTGCTTGGTGTCTAAAAAATATCTTGCTCCTTCTAGGTTTCCACGACCCAAGCTTTTTGTGTTCGCTAGCAGAATTAGGTCATCCTTTAAGGTGATTCCTAGGATTTTTAGTAGCTTGGGTAATGCCACAACAGTGGCCAGGCCAATTGCATTATCGGCAATTCCGGGACCTGTAATTGAATCCGGACCCACGTTTAAAACATGCTGAGTGGTCGCATCAAAAACGGAATCTGCATGCGCCATCACCAAGATGGAGGATCGTCCCTCACTGCCGGGCAATACCGCCGATGCATTTCCCTGTTCATCTATTTCCGGATCCTCCATTCCATTTTCCCTAAATCGGTCAACCGTCAGTCGGATTCGATCTTCTTCGTTAAAAGTGGGGGAAGGAACTTCGCCCAGTAAAACCGCATCGGTTAGAACAAGTTTCCGTGCTTCCTTAAGTTTTTCGATTTGAGTGGGTAAATCTTGGAGCAAATTCCCAAGGTCAAATTCTTTTGAAGTAGTTTCTAGCATCATTTGATACACTCGCCATAATGTATTATTAAATATCTTGCCATTACAAAGTGATTTTTTCTTTTTATTGGTTGAAAAAATCTTCGAGTTACTTCACATAATGAGAGATCGTTCGTGGCAATTAATAGCAAATGACGATCCTCGTTTTATGTCAAAAAATATAGGTTTTATTTCAACTCGTTTTGCCGGGCAGGACGGGGTATCTCTTGAAAGTGCAAAGTGGGCAGAAGTACTTTGGGAGGACGAACATGTCAGCTACTGGTACAGTGGTCAGAGTGACCGGGACCCAGACATCAGTTTCGTAGTGCCTGAAGCATATTTTGGTTTTTCTGAAAATAAATGGATTAACGAAAGAATTTGGGGTTCCGGTCAAAGAGATCGATTTGTTTCTTCAAGGATTCGCGATCTTGCAGATTATATCAAAAGTACAATTTATCGATTTGTGGAGAGATTTGATATTGATATCGTAATTCCTCAAAATTGCCTGGCAATTCCAATGCACCTCCCACTCGGAATCGCGCTCACCGAATTTCTATCGGAAACACAGATGCCTGCGATTGCCCATCACCATGATTTTTTCTGGGAGCGTACTCGCTTTTCTGTTAACTCGGTTCCCGAATACTTGGACATGAGTTTCCCCCCCAAGTTTTCCAATATGAGAAATGTGGTGATCAACCAGGAGGCACAGGAACAGCTTGCTTTGCGGAAAGGTTTGTCATCATTGGTAATTCCCAATGTATTCGATTTTGATAATCCTCCCGACCATATAGACGAGTATGCCTCGGATGTTCGAGAAGAACTAGGATTGGCAGAGGATGATTTTTTTATTCTTCAACCCACTCGCGTGGTACCGAGAAAAGGAATTGAACAGGCGATCAAATTAGTCAGTTTGCTGAAAGATCCGCGCTGTAAACTAGTAATTTCCCATGAAGCTGGCGACGAGGGATATGAATATTTGGGAATGCTCGAACAACTCGCAAATGAAGAAGGTGTTGATATGCGAGTGGTTGCAGACCGAGTGGGAGAAGTGAGGCAACGTGATTCGGAAGGTAAGAAAATATATACCCTATGGGATCTTTATCTTCATGCAGATTTTGTTACTTACCCCAGTACCTATGAAGGATTCGGAAATGCACTCTTAGAAGCCATTTACTTCCGAAAGCCAGTATTGATTAATCGATACTCTATTTTTGTTCGCGATATTGAACCCAAGGGCTTTCGTTTATTAACAATGGATGGATTTGTTACTCCAAGCTTGGCAAAACGCGTGAAGCAAATTCTGTTTGATGCAGAGCTTCGAAAAGAGATTGTCAATTTCAACTATGAAGTCGCCCGTCACTTTTATTCTTATTCTGTTGTGCGGAGTAATTTACGTGCATTTATTGCCAGCTTAACCGGTTATTAATTTATGAAGAGTTCAGCGATCACATCCTCTGTAAAACACGTATCAAGTGCTAAGTTAAAAACGATTAGAAAGCGTTTGGCCAATCTGTATGGAGTAGAGGAAGCGGATACTCTATTGGATCGATTTTTTCATATGATCGGGCGTTACGGAGTAGGGGTGAACCGAACCAACTTGTCGTCCAAAGTAATTTCCCAAAAGGATGCGGTGTTAATTACTTATGCGGATATGGTTTCGGATGGAAAGGCACATCCATTCTCCACCCTAAAAGAATTTTGTACCGCCCGGCTTAAGGGTGCATTTTCCGCGATTCACATTTTACCATTCTATCCATGGACTTCGGATGATGGATTTTCAGTAGTTGATTACCGCGAGGTGGATAAGAGGTATGGAAATTGGGATGATGTTTCCCGTTTATCGGAAGAATTTGAACTGATGTTCGATTTGGTCCTTAATCACTGTTCCTCGAAAAGTCCTTGGTTCCGCGAATATGTTTCCGGTATTGAACCGGGAAGTAATTACATTCTTGAAGGAGATGAAGAAGCTGATCTTTCCTCGGTTGTCAGACCCCGAGCCTCTCCACTACTTACTCCTTACCAAACCCGCAAGGGAGAAAGACATGTTTGGACCACATTCAGCGCCGACCAAGTTGACCTGGATTGGACAAGCCCGGATCTCCTCTTCGAATTTCTTGATATCATCATGTTTTATGCGTCCCTTGGGTGCAGAATATTAAGACTGGATGCAGTGGCATTTCTTTGGAAGGAGATTGGTACCAATTGCCTCCACCTTCCCAAGACACATGAAGTAATCAAATTGATTAGGAATTTCATTGAGGTAGTTGCCCCCGAAGTGCTGATTCTAACTGAGACAAATGTACCGCATCAGGAAAACATTTCATATTTCGGAAAGGGAGATGAGGCTCATGCAGTCTATCAATTTTCTCTCCCCCCCCTTTTACTTCATGGATTATTAAAGGGTACAGCCAAGCATGTGACTAATTGGGCAGCTCATTTAGCTCCTCCCCCCAAGGGATGCCATTTTCTTAATTTTACTGCCAGTCATGATGGGATTGGCGTTCGCCCATTGGAGGGAATTTTAGATACGGACGAGATTCTTTCACTCGCGGATGAAGTGAGGGGAAATGGGGGGCATGTATCAATGCGCAAACTCGAGGATGGATCCGAATTTCCCTACGAGTTAAATGCGACTTACTATGGTGCACTTTCTCACAAAAAAGACCCAGAACTTGGCAAGAAAAGGTTTCTTTGTTCCCAGGCAGTTGCATTAGCGATGAAAGGAATTCCCGCAGTTTATTTCCACTCACTTTGTGCGACACCCAATTATACTGAGGGCGTCAAGGAAACCGGGCACAATCGAACTATTAATCGGAAGAAATGGAAAAGTGAAGAATTGGAAACCCTTTTAGAGGATGAAGAAAGTAACTCGGGAGAAATTTTTGAATGGTACACTCGAGTGTTGCGCAGACGGGCGTCGTGCCCGGCCTTTCATCCGGATGCATCTCAAAAAGTGATCGAATTGGGGGATGAGATTTTTGCTTTTGAGAGAAGGTCATTGGACGGAAGTCAGGTAATTATCTGTCTTTTTAATTTCCTTCCCCATGAAGTGAAGAGTAATCAAAAACAAACATTGGCATCTTATTTATCCAATGGTTCTGTTAAAGACTTGATTAGTGGCGGAGAGTTTTCTTTTGATAATGAGTCGTTTGCCCTACGACCCTATCAAGCCCTCTGGCTCTGTCAGAATTGAATATTCTTCTAATCGCGGAGAAGGTTTCTTCTCTGGAATTGCCGGTCAATGGAGAAGCCGGAACTCATATTCTTCAGGTGTTTAATGCGAAATTGGGGGATACGATTGATATTGGGGTACGTAATGGCCCGCGTGGGAAAGCCACAATTGTTAGATTAAATAGGAATGATGTAAAGTTGTCGATCAAGTGGAATCAAGATCATACCAATGATTTGTATCCTGTTGGCTTATTGGTGGGGCTTTCTCGCCCACAAACTTGCAGAAAGATCTTGGAACAAGCCAGTACACTTGGAGTTTCCAGTATTGATTTCTTTATTTCGGATAAATCCGAACCGTCCTATCGGGATAGTAAACTGTGGAAGACAAAGGAATGGGAAGAAAAGATACAAAAGGGGGTCGAGCAGGCTTTTTGTACTTATATCCCTCGATGTACAATTTGGTCCAACCTGGCTGAATGTATCGAGTCCCAATCCGGGGATTCTTATCGAATTGCCCTTGATAATTACGAAAGTACAGGAGTTCTTACTGCTTCCCGTGGTAAGAAAGAAAGTACTCATTACCTTGTAGCAGTGGGGGCGGAACGTGGATGGTCGGACGCGGAAAGAAAACAGTTAAGAGCATCTGAGTTCTTACTTCTTTCTTTAGGAGATCGAGTCCTGCGCCAAGAAACTGCGGTGGTAGTGGCAATTGGCCAATTGGTAAGTCAATTTTGGAAGAGTTAATTTTCTACTTGAAATAACCGGAATAAAGGAGAGCCTTTTTTACTCTTTCCGATTGTTTTAACGAGATTCCAACCTTCAAAATCTGATTCTTCTTCAGGCGGAGCTTCATGAATCAGGAACCCCGCTTTTTTAATAATTTGATTTCTTTTAATTAATTCAAAAATCTGCGACCCCAATTTGGGGAATAAAGAATAAGGTGGATCAAGAAAAATAAGATCGAAGCTGGATTGTTCGCTTTTGAGATACTCGATCACATCTCGTCGTTCAATCATTACTAGGCTTTGCTCCACCTTTGCACTTTTACAAACATTTGAAATGTTTTTTTGCAGACTACTTACCGCTTTTCTATGCTGTTCTACCAAAACTCCACCACTAGCTCCCCGACTGAGTGCCTCCAGACCATAAGATCCAGTTCCCGCAAACAAATCGAGAAAATGGGTTTCCATGACACTCGCACCAAGCGATGAAAATAATCTTTCCCGGTTTGCATCCGTGGCCGGTCTAATTTCTATCCCCTTGGCTACCTGTAAAGGAATTCCTCGGGCTAATCCTCCACATATTCTCATGGAGCGATCGGGTTGAAATGGTGAAAATTGCTAATTTGCATTATTGAACAGAAGACTGAGGGTGATTGCCAAATGGAAGACTTTGTATTTAAACAAGAAAGATGCCTCGTACAATGAGAACTTTTTTCGAACCCGACTTTATGGAGTCGGAAGATGTTATTTTATTGGATGAGGTCGAAAGTCACCACTTAAGCAAGGTACTACGCCTGCAAACAGGGGATTCCATCGAGGCGCTTGACGGGCGAGGGAATCAATACTTAACTGAGATTAATCGGATGGACCGAAAGTGTGTCGAATTACGGGTTGTGGACAAAAAGTTTTCCGCCCCGCTACAGCCTGCGTTTCGTCTCGCCGTTGCATTACCCAAGGGGAATAGGTGGGAGGATTTGATCCGCCCGCTCACGGAGTTGGGAGTCGCTCAATTGACCCCTTTAATCACCGATCATTCAGAATCCAAAAACGCGACAAAGAAGCAGGATGTAAAAATTCAAAAATGGAAAAAAATCGCAATCGATGCCTGTAAACAATCCGGCAACCCATGGCTTCCACATTTTGACTTTCCGCAAACCTTTTCTTTTTTCCTTACCACGATTCAAGAGGAAGATGAAATCTTGATAGGAACTTTATCCCCCCAATCTGCTCCCATTAAGAATTTGAAAAGCGGCACATCCGCCCGGGTATCGATTTTAATTGGACCCGAGGGAGGGTGGAGTGAAAAAGAAGAATTACTGGGTGAAGAAAATGGATTCACTCCATTCAGTCTAGGTTCGAACACACTACGCTTAGAGACTGCGGCAATATGTGGATTGGCAGTTGCACGAGAAAGCTTCATTCTTTAATAATACTGTCTTATGTCCGAAGAATTTTCTGGAGAACAAAAGTTACGAATCGTACTGGAATCGATTATTAGAAATGTTCCGAAGGGGGAACAGAGTAAAAAGTATGGTGTGTCCGAAGAAGAGTTTCAATCCTGGCACGATCACTTGATCCAAAATGGGGGAAAAATTTTTGATCAATCCCAGCAGTACAATTCGAAGTCCCGCCATGTGAAAAAGAAGATGGGGCCGTTGGCAAAACTTTTTCTTATTTTCAGCCTATTTACCAATCTGGGCTTACTTATTTTTGGAATTGTTTATTTATTAAACAATGACAATAAAAAAGAAGAATTGGTTGAGGATGAAATCAATTCAATCGATTCCCCAGTCAATTTAGTTGACCGTTTTCCCGATGCAGTTGCTCCCCCCACTGAGGGAAAGAAAGAGGAAGCAAAAGATACCGATATTGAGGTAATGCTAGAAAATGCGCGTGTCAAACCCTTGCCCAGTAAAAGTCAGGACAATAATATTGAAAACCTTCTTGCTCAACCCGGTAAAATAGCGATTCCTTCTCTCATTCCACCCGTTGTTGCAACTGAACCAGAGAACGAAGTTACTTTTTTAGGAAGATCTTACGAGGGGCGCCACGTTGTCTATCTTCTCGATGTGGGTACTTATGTCCTGGATGGAAATGACTCTGTTGAACAGTTTAATCAATCAAAAGAAGCCTTAGTTTCTTCCATTATCACCCTATCTCCCAATTCCTATTTTAATCTTGTATTGTATTGGAATTTACGAGAAACCGCTGCACTTGGAAAAACAATCTTAAAGGCAAGTCAGGAAAACAAGAAATATGCCATAGATTGGATCACCAGTTTGGGGGATAACCGGGAATCTTTAAAAGTCGACAGAAATCAATACTATCCAAAGGAGTTGTTATATGCCAAGCCGATTGCAGGAATTATTGGTCCATGGTATGGTTTGAGTACGGCAATTAGTTTTGATCCCGATCTGGTTTTTGTATTGGCGGGAAATTTACCGGAGTATGATCGATCTGAAGTTCCTCGTTCCCATTATGAAGGGTTAGGGAAAGTAAATTTCGAAAAGTTACAAAGCGGGGAAAACTTGAACACGAATATTAACGCTCTTAGTCGTGAAACTGCCCGAAAGTGGTTTTATGCCATTACCCCGATCGCATCTCTTCCTGCAAATGAGGAGGAAGTGGAGAAAATGGCACTTACTCGATTAGGTTTTACTGCGAGTGATCAGGGAAAACCGGTCTACACTCCCTTGGCATGGGACAAGGCATTTGAGACTTTCTTATCCGGTTTGGAAGTTGGATTTGATCGAATTCCACAAACTCATGTGATGCTCAGCTTGCCGAAGTACGTCTCCTGGCCCTCTCCATTATTGAATTCTGTTCGGGAATTTACGGAAAGTTCACGAGGTTCATTTTCTTTGAATCCATTTTTACCATAAGCATTAGACTGTAATATGCCTCGAACGCATTTGGTTAGGTGGATTATTTTATTCACTTTTTTATTTTCGACTCTTCATTATACGAAAGCTCAGAATGCGAGTGACTTAATTGAAGTCACACTTTCCTCGGAAGTAGAAGAAATAAAGTCAGGAGACGGTGCTTGGTTACTCTTTCAATTCAAATTGGCACCACGGTGGCATGCTTATTGGAAGACTGCCGGACAAACTGGCTTTCCCACCTCTATCAATTGGGTTTTGCCGGAGGGCGTGGAGATGGGGGAGGCTCAGTTTCCCACACCGATGCTCTACGAGTTTCAAGAGTTAGTCAGTTATGTCCATAAGGATACCTTTTTTCTACTGGCTCGCTTGCAAGTTGATTCGGGTGCTTCATTTGCAGACGATGTGATTTCTTTAACTGCACAGCTGTCCACTCTCATTTGCGATGAGGGTAATTGTATCCCCTTCGATCAGGAATTAAAACTGAGTATTCCTGTTTCCAACCAAACCACCCCCTCAATACTTTTTAAGGAAAAGGTTGAACTTGCTTTGTCTGAACTGCCTCAAGCTATGCCCGAGGATATTCAATTGTCTGCAGTTATGAAAGAAGATGCAATTGTGTTGTCCTTGGCAAAAGCTCCTCTTGCGGATTTAGATCTAAGCGGTTTTTATTTTTATCCTGAAGGAGATTTCTTTACCCATGGCGAAAAGCAAAAATTTAAAAAAGACCAGGAGGGCAGAATTTCTGTCCAACTCTCGAAGGATTCATCTTCGGCAGGTTTTTCCTCCACATTAAAAGGCGTACTTTCTCACCCTCAATTTCCGGGCGGATGGAATATTGATCTATCAGTGGATCAAGTCTCGTATGGCGTGGCACAGGAAAATATTAAGATTTCCAAGACAAATGAGGTGCCCCAGGTTGAATCTGGCTTTAATCAGTTATTGGTTATGCTTGGGCTTATTTTGGTGGCAATGTCTATTTGGCTTTACGGAAAAACAAATTATCCAGTCAAGCCGTCTCCTGTCCGCACTTTCTTTCGTATCCTCTCCCTGGCACTCTTTACTTTTGGAATTTGGCTAGGCTACCCCGGGGAGGAACCCGATCTCGATACTCAAATCAATTGGAGCCCCTGGACTCCTGAGATTGAAGAATCATCACGTTTGGAAGGCAGTCCGGTATTTGTCGATTTTACTGCCAGATGGTGTATGTCCTGCCAGGTAAACAAGGTAGTGTATAAGAAGAAAGCGGTGATTGAAAAGTTTAAGGAACTGGGAATTGTTGCCTTGCAGGCGGACTGGACAAAACGGGGTCCTCTTATTCTGCAAGCTTTGCAAAAGTTTGGAAGGGAAGGGGTTCCATTATATGTTTATTACCCGGCACAAAATAAGGGAGAAGCGGAAAAGCAAGGTATACTTTTACCCGAAATTTTAACCCAGAAAATAGTGTTAAGTGTAATCGAGAAGGAGAAAGCTTTTACTGCACCGCTGGGAGATAGTTTTCTTACTCTCCTTGGCTTTGCTTTTTTGGGTGGGATAATACTGAATTTAATGCCCTGTGTCTTTCCAGTTCTTGGGCTTAAAATTATGTCATTTGTAAAACAGGCGGGAGAAGACCCCAGAAAAATTCGGAGACATGGAATCATATTTACGGTTGGCGTAATTCTTTCTTTTTGGATCCTGGTTGGAGTTTTACTCGGATTACGGGAAAGTATTGACGGAGAACTTGGTTGGGGTTTTCAACTGCAGGAACCGGTTTTCGTATTTGGCCTGTCTATTTTTCTACTCCTATTTGCCCTCAGTCTAAGCGGAGTGTTCGAAATGGGAATGTCTTTGACTGGGGTGGGGAGTCAATTATCTCAGAAGACAGGATACCTGGGTTCATTCTTCTCTGGTTTCCTGGCCACTATTGTTGCCACACCCTGCATGGCCCCTTTTCTTGGAGCGGCCGTTGGAGCTGCACTTGCCATGCCTTGGTTCTCCGCTTTTGTAGTATTTACCAGTATCGCGGTCGGGCTTTCCACACCCTACCTTTTACTTTCAATCTTTCCCAAGTGGATTAGTCGACTGCCTAAACCGGGTGAGTGGATGAATACGCTGAAAGAAGGAATGGCATTCCCACTTTATGCAACCGTTGCCTGGTTGCTATGGACCTTAAATAGCTTGATTTAAGGTTAAAGTGCTTCTTCTCCCTGCTCGCCAGTTCGTATTCGAATTGCCTGTTCAATAGGAAGAACAAATACTTTTCCATCGCCAATCTTTTCAGTCTTGGCTGCCTTGACAATGGTATCAATGACTTTATCACAAAGATCGTCCGGTACTGCCACCTCGACCACGACCTTGGGTAAAAAATCGATGGTATATTCACTCCCGCGATAAATTTCGGTGTGTCCTTTTTGACGGCCGAACCCTTTGGCTTCAATTACAGTCATTCCTTCAATTCCGATTTCGGAGAGTGCGTCTTTCACATCTTCGAGTTTAAAGGGTTTAATGATAGATTTTATTAATTTCATTTTAAATAGATTAGAGAGTAAGAAAATTTAATGAAGTGTGTAAGCATTCTCTCCATGCAAGGCTTGGTCAAGCCCCTTTGTTTCGTCCTCCTCAGAAACTCGAATACTGCCTCCTAACAGAGGAGATATAATTTTCACGATCAGATAAGTCGCGACCACGGAGAGTACAATTGCTGCCACACAACCCTGTGCCTGAACAATCAGTTGATCCTGCCAGCTGTCCAGAGATATTCCTAAACCTCCAAGGTCAGTATTCCAACCGAGGTAAGCTACCATCAGTGTACCCAAGATTCCACCCACTCCGTGAACTGCTGCCACATCCAAAGAGTCATCTACTCCCAGCTTTTCTTTTACAAACCCACAAGCAAAGTAGCAGACGATTGCTGCAGAAGCCCCGATAATAATCGCACCCATTGGCCCCACACTGCCGGAGGCTGGAGTAATCGTGGCAAGTCCGGCAATGGTTCCAGTTACGATGCCCACCAAGCCGGGTTTGCCGGTTTTTTTCCATTCAATAAACATCCATACCAAACTTGCAGTCGCCGCGGAAATGTGGGTAACCAGCATCGCCATACCGGCACTTTCGTTAGCCGCCGCTGCACTGCCTGCATTAAAGCCAAACCATCCGACCCAAAGCATGGATGCACCAATCATGACCATGCCGGGATTGTGTGGGGGTCTTAAACTTTTTGGAAAGCCCTGCCTTCGTCCAAGCATCCAGGCCAGGGTAAGTGCAGATGCACCCGCTGTTGCGTGTACCACAATACCACCGGCAAAATCAATCACCCCTTTTTCGGCCAACCAACCGCCGCCCCATACCCAGTAGCAAACGGGGAAATAAACCGCCAATAGCCAAAGTCCGCTAAATAAAAGAACCGCAGAAAATTTAATTCTTTCCACAAAGGCACCCACAATCAGACCGGGGGTTATAATGGCAAATGTCATTTGAAAGATTACCCATACTGATTCCGGGATATCACCATTCAGGTTTTCCATACTCAATGATTCGAGGAAAAAAGCCGAGGTTCCACCAATCCATTCGTTCTCTCCCGGGGTTAGGGATAAACTGTATCCGCAAACCACCCATAATAGAGAAGCGAGGCATGCAATGGCGAAGCACTGCATTAACACGGAGAGTACATTCTTCGATTGAACCAGGCCTCCATAAAATAAAGCCAATCCGGGAAGAGTCATAAATAATACCAGGGCCGTGGCCGTAATCATCCATGCGGTATTACCCGAGTCTAATGAGGTTTCTTCTGCTGAACTATCCTCCATAGTCTCGGTTGTAATTACTAAGTCAGTCTCTGCGAAAGAGGACTGATTTTGATCTGAATTTTGGGAAAATCCAAAACTACTCATTGAGAGTAGGATCATAAGGGGGAGAAGGTTTCTTAGGTGTGAGATTATATTCATGTCGCGATGGATTAATCAGGTTATTTTTGATTACTTGGATTTATTTTATGTGAACCTCTTTACTGGAAAAGAAAAGCGATCCGATTTATTTACGATAAACCCTACTGCAAGAATCTTGCCATGAAGTTAATTCATTAAGAAAATGAATAGAATACATACAGGATTTCAGATTATCTTCCTTTTTCTTTCCGGTCTTTGGGGTAGGTGTATAAAAAAGGCTCGATTCCGAAGAATCGAGCCTTGATAAGATTTATATTGATCAGCGAGTCGCAAACTTCTGATTAGAGAGCAACATCCCCCTTTTCTCCCGTTCGGATTCGAACGGCCTCTTCAATTGGAATAATAAATACCTTACCATCTCCAATCTTTCCGGTTTGCGAAGCGCTTACAATGGCATCAACTACCTTGTTTACGATGTCATCTGCCACTGCAATTTCAAGTTTTACCTTGGGTAGGAAGTCTACAGTGTACTCACTTCCCCGGTAGATCTCGGTATGTCCTTTTTGTCTTCCAAAGCCCTTTACCTCGGAAACGGTCATCCCTTCGACTCCAATTTCGGACAGGGCGTCTTTAACTTCTTCTAATTTAAATGGCTTAATAATGGCCTTAATTAATTTCATATGAATCCTTCTTTGTAATTATAGTTTTGTGGTGCAAGAGCCGTCTTTAGTTAGTGTATGCTTCCTGACCATGCTCGGAAATGTCAAGACCTCTTTCCTCTTCTTCTTCGCTGACTCGTACTCCCATGACCGCTTTCAGTACAGAAAATACGATATAAGCAAAGACGAATGCAAAGACACTCACCAGTAGGGTTCCCTTAATTTGGGTCGCCATCGAGAAATCACCTGTACCAAAAATGGCCACTGCGATTGTACCCCAGACTCCGCATACACCGTGTACGGAAATAGCACCGACTGGGTCATCGATTTTGGATTTGTCGAGAAAGATAATGGATACCACAACCAAACCACCGGCAATTAATCCAATGATCAAGGCACCGCTTACTGAAATAACATCTGCGTTTGCAGTTATTCCAACCAAACCGGCGAGTAATCCATTCAATGCCATGGAAAGGTCAGGCTTCTTGAGCATAAACCAAGAGACTGTGATCGCACCTAATGCACCGGCACAAGCACCGAGTGTTGTGGTGGTAAATACCAGACCTAATGCACCCGGCTCTGCCGAAAGTACCGAACCGCCATTAAATCCGTACCATCCAAACATGAGTAAGAATACTCCAATCGCAGCAAGGGGGAAACTATGGGCAGGAATTGGCTTGATACCGTTTTCGGTATACTTTCCTTTTCTTGGTCCCAATACCATTACGCAGGCTAAGGCACCAAATCCACCAAATGCATGAACCACTGTGGAACCCGCAAAATCTTTGAATCCCATGTCGGCTAAAACTCCTCCGCCCCAATGCCATGATCCAGCAATGGGGTAGGCAACACCCACAAAGAGTACAGCAAATATCATGAACGAACCGAGTTTCACCCGTTCAGCAACCGCACCTGAAACAATAGTTGCACCCGTTGCAGCAAACATGGCCTGAAAGATAAAATCACCAAATCCAGTCATGGCCAAGCCCAGTCCGCCGTATCCCCAAGTGTTGCCACCATCCGCATTCAAGTCTCCGATCATACCTCCCCAACTAAACCATCCGTTGAATTCCCCAGGGTAATGAGTATTAAATCCAAAAAAGGCATAAGTAACGACACCTATAGAAATGATAAACACATTTTTAAAGAGAACATTAACCACATTCTTCCTCTGGCAAAGACCGGACTCGAGTGTGGCAAACCCAAGGTGCATTAGAAAGACCAAGGCCGCTGCGATTACTGTCCAAAGCATGGATGTGGTGAAGAAATCGTAAGCCGGAGCGTATTCGCCCTGTGCTTCGAGTAGCTCATTGTAGTCGTCGACTGGGCCAGCCTCCTCTTCGACTTCCGTGACAGCGGGTGCTTCCACATGGTCATCTGCGTGAACGGGCAGGGCGTAAGAAAAAAGCAAAGCGGCCGCCAGAAGTAAAAACTTCCATGGGGCGGTTCCTATGCTGGTGAGTGATGCGTGTTTTGTATTCATTTTTTGTTAGTTGTTACTATTCAGTTATTTATACTCAAGTGATGTATTATTCGATACCGAGTTTGCATAAGTCGTGCCAAGAATTTTAAAACTCAAAAAAAGTACAAAATTTCCATGAATCTTTTTCATTGAAGTGTAAAAAATATTCACACCTCTGAAATCTGGCTTTGGGATTCTATTTATAAAATCGACAGTTTCGCAGGGTTGACAATACCCTCCATTTCTTTCCACCTTGTCATCGCGAGGGCTGAAAGCCCGTGGCGATCCACTGTGGACCAGTAAGCGAACCGCACTTATCCAAACGCGTCCATTGCATACAGTGGATTGCCGCGTCGTTCACTTGCATTTCTTCCTCGCAATGACAAATGTGTTTTATACTGTACTCAAACCGCACACTGGATTCATTTCCACGCCTTGTCATCGCGAGGGCGTAGCCCGTGGCGATCCACTGGGAACCTGTAAGCGAACCGCACTTATCCGAATGCCTCCCTCGAGACACAGTGGATTGCCGCGTCGCTCGCTTCGCTTCCCTCCTCGCAATGACAAGGGGCGTCTTGTTCAATTAGACAAAAAATGAAAGATCTTACCCTTAAGGCTCAACGCCCAGGAGAGAGCGTACAAAAAAGTCGATTCGTTTGCGGAATAAATATTTTCCTTCCCCAATCCCATGACCGGCTCCGGGAATCATAAAGAATTCAAAATCCTTGCCTGCACGGACGAGGGCATCGACCACCTGAAGGGTGGAGGCGGGGTCGACATTTTTATCCAGCTCTCCGACGGTGAGCATAAGATTACCCTGTAATTTATGGGCATGAAGTACATTGGAGCTTTGTTCGTAATGGGGACCCATTTTTCCCATCCATGCCTCGTTCCACCAAATTTTATCCATCCGGTTATCATGGCATCCACAGTCGCTGACGGCGGCTTTGTAAAATTCTCCGTGGTGGAGGAGGGCAGATAGGGCATTTTGTCCACCGGCACTTCCGCCATAAATTCCGACTCGGGATAGATCGAGCCATGAATATTTTCGAGCGGCCGCTTTGAGCCAGGCAATACGGTCTGGAAAGCCGGCATCGGCCAAGTTTTGCCAACAATGATCATGAAATTTCTTGGATCTCCAATTCGTGCCCATTCCATCAATTTTGGCGATTACAAATCCGAGTTCGGCCAATCGTCTCTGGGATATCTGGAGACCAAACTTTTTAGGGACATGAAAGCCATGCGGGCCGGCATAGATGTTTTCGATCACGGGATAGATTCGGTTGGGATCAAACTCGGTCGGTTGGATAAGAAATCCATGGATCATAGTCTTACCATCCCGTCCGGGAGCGGAGAAGCGAATGGGCATGGAGTAACCTTCTTTTAAAAGAGCCGAAATATCCTGACGGGCGAGTTCTTTAACAAGTGAGCCATCCCGGGCGGAGCGTAATTGAGCAATTTCGGGATGATCGACTCTGGACCAGCGATCCACGAAGAGAGTGCGTTCGGGGTTGAATTCCCAGCGGTGAGTTCCGTCCCCCTGGGTCAGAACGGTCAGGTCTGATCCGTCCAAGTTTACTTTGGCCAGATGGAGGTGGTAGGGATCCTGTTTCGGGTGAATGGCTAGTGCAGAAAACCAAACAACCTCACTCTTTTCATCCACATGTTCAATTTTTCGAACCACCCATTTTCCCTTGGTGATGGGATTGATTACCTGCCCATTTGAGGCATCGATCCGATAGAGATGATTCCATCCACTCCGTTCGCTTGCCCAGATTAATTGCTCGGACTGGTCGAGCCAGTGAAGCATTGTTTTTTGGGAATAATCCACAAATGTATCAGGAGATTCCCGAACGAGGTCGGTCACTTTTCCGGTTGAGGCATCGATTGAAAGAAGGGCGAGTTCCTGGTGTCCACGCTTGTTATATAGAACATGTGCGGACCGACTGTCTTTGGACCAGTGCTTAAATTGAACCGACCAGGAATCAAGGAATGAAGCTTCGTCCACCGGAATGGCGGTCTTCTTTTTGAGGTCAAAGAGGATGGGGCGACGTTGAGGACGGGGATCGCCGGGTTTAGGATAATTGATGAATTCGATGGTGGGTTGAATCTGATCTTTGGGAGAACTGCGAAGTAGGGGGATCTTCCGGGGGATGACCCGGGTGGATTGAAAACCAAGGGCGTAGCGCTTGTTGGGCGAGTAGCGAAATTCATTGAGGAAGGAATCTTCCTCTGTTCCTTTGCGGGTCAGTTGAATATCCTTTTTATCTTTTCTGATGAACCAGACATTATGTTCGCGAATAACCAATTTTGAAGCAGGAGTGGAGTCAGGCTTGGGGGCGGGGGGAGATTGTTTCATTGCCACCCGGCGGGAGCGGGAGTCAATTTTGGCAATACAGTCATGGTTGGAGGCGGTAAAGATACCGGTCAGATCGTTGGCGGAAAAATCGAGTACCCATTGATGACCTGCAAAGGTGGAGATCGACATATCGCCCTTGGGTGGGATTGTTCCATAGTTTTTAAGTTCCCCTTGCAAATCTACCCAGTAAACACGGACCGGACGGGGGAAGGAATTTTGAAAGGTGATGGATATATTATCAGAACTGGAGGAACTGCGACCCCAACGAGATTGGGGGGGAAGAAATAAAGAATCGTCTTCGTCTTTGGCTGGCTCCAGGGAAATGGATTTTTTGATTTTACCAGTCTTGCCCTCAATGAATTCTTCCTGGGCAGTCTTTCCTTTTCCTGTTTTGAGGATGATTCCATTGTCCTTCCATTGGAAATTCAATTTCAATGGCTGATATGCCTTTTGAAATTTCGGAGCGATCTCTTCGGAGCGTGCATACCGGCGGGCAATGGATTCGCCAGTTTTCGGAGAATCAGCCTGGATGGATTGCGCAAATCCCCCCGGAGAGAGAATGAGGAGTAAAAAAGCAGAAATGATCCGGTGTTTCATGATTAAGTGAAGGACACCGGATGGGCTTCGAATAAAATAAGGTTTAGACGTCCTCGGCGGTGGACTTGACCTTGATGTCGCGGAGTTGGCGATCGGTTACAGTACCGGGGCTGTCGGTCATCAAGTCCTGTCCTTTTTGAGTCTTGGGAAAGGCGATTACATCGCGGATACTTTCCTTACCCGCGAGGATGGTAATCAAACGGTCGAGGCCGAGGGCAATCCCACCGTGG
>NZ_CAXLMO010000060.1:0-45927 GCF_964187635.1 Candidatus Seribacter sulfatis
CAAGAACCGCTTTAATCAAGATGCTCTTCAATAAAAGCTCTGATTGCTTCTGGATCAGCATCCACAAAATATTTTTTACTCTTTTTTCCACTCAATTCTTCCAGGGTTGTTGAGGTGGGAGTAGGTAGTGATGCTTTTTGATAAACACTGGGAAACTTGGCAGGGTGTGCGGTGGCAAGAATGAGGTATTTTTCAGACGAATCTAGATCTTTAAAAGCACAGGCAGTATGCGGGTCCACCAGGTAGCCATATTCGTCCATTACCTGCTTAATAATTTGTGGTAGTTCTTCATCACAAACTGAAGAACTCGTGAAACCATCCACTTTGAAATGCTCGAAAGAATATTTTCCTTTTTCACTAAAGGTTGCCATTACTTGACGGAGTTTTTTTGAATCTCCTCCAAGAATAAAATAAAGCAGCCTTTCAAAATTAGAAGCCACTTGAATATCCATTGAAGGTGCTAGACTTGGAGAAACATTCTCGAGCGAATATTCACCAGATTGAAAGAGGCGATGTAAGACATCATTCTGATTTGTTGCCACGCGAAACCCTTTTATGGGCAAGCCCATTTTGGTTAGCAGCCAACCAGCAAAAACATTCCCAAAATTTCCTGTTGGAACTACAAATGTTGTATTCTCACGTTCGTGCTTTTCTAACTGTAGCCAAGCGAAAAGATAATACACGGATTGGGCAAGTATCCGGGCGAGATTAATTGAATTAACCGCAGAAAGCCCGACTTTATTCTTAAATTCAAGATCTGAAAAAATCTCTTTAATTGCTCGTTGAGCATCATCAAAAGTTCCTTCTATTGCCAATGGATAAACATTATCTGCCTCCGTACAGGTCATCTGTCTTTCCTGTAAAGGGGAAACTTTTCCGTCCGGAAATAAAATAAAAACCGTTACTCCTTTTTTCCCCAAAAGTCCGGCAATCGCAGCCGCTCCAGTATCTCCAGAAGTGGCACCTAGTATCGTTAAAGGTTTTCCATTTTTTTTAATTTGTTCTTCATAAATATTTCCAAGGAGTTGAAGAGCAAAGTCCTTAAATGCTAAAGTGGGTCCATGAAAAAGCTCTAGGATTTTTAAATTCTTTTTCAATGAAACAATGGGAGCAATCTCCTGATGAGAAAAACGAGAATAGGAATCCTTCACTAATTCCCGCAAATTATTTTCTTCTATATCGGAAGCAAATAAACGAAAAAAAGAAAAACATAAATCTGGATAACTCATGTTCTCCCAATCCGAAAGATAAGAAGTAATATCAGGAAATTCGTCCGGTAAGTAGAGACCTCCATCTGGAGCTAATCCCTGAGCTACTGCTTCTGAAAAGCTTACCGAACCCGCCTGCCCTCGGGTACTGACGAATCTCATTAAATAAACTCTCCTACTTTCCTAAATCAAATGCCTGATGAGCAACCCTCGTTGCATCATCTCCATTATCAGGATTAACCGCGACTGAAATCTTGATTTCAGAAGTGCTAATCATCAACATATTAATTCCTGCATTGGCAAGTGCTTCAAAGAATTTAGAGGCTACACCAGAATGGGAACGCATTCCCACGCCGACAACAGAAACTTTAGCAATATTTGTACTTTTTCCAAGTTTACCAGCGGACTGGTCCAGGAAATGAGCCTTTAGGGCTTTTTCTGCCCGGAAGGCGTCTTCAGTAGGAACTGTAAAGGTAAGGTTTGCCTTTCCATTACGAGCAACATTCTGAACAATCATGTCTACCACCACATCGGTTTCGGACATAATCTTAAAAATTGCCGCGGCTGCACCCGGTCGGTCAGGCAATTCGGTAATACTTAATCTTACTTGATTTTTATCAATGGCTACACCACTAACTAGTGTATCCTCGAGGGATTTTACTTTTTTCTTCACGGTCGTTCCTGTTTTGTTGGAAAAGGTTGAGCGAACTTCAAATGGAATGTTATGTTTTTGGGCAAATTCTACTGCCCGTGTTTGCATTACCTTAGAGCCACTGCTTGCTAATTCAAGCATCTCCTCGTAATTAATGGCCGGCATTTTGCATGCATTCGGGACGATACGAGGATCTGCGGTGTAGACTCCTTCCACATCGGTAAAAATTTGACAACTTTTGGCACGTAATGCACCGGCAAGGGCAATTGCACTTAGATCAGATCCGCCCCGTCCAAAAGTAGTAACATCTCCATGATCGCTCACTCCCTGAAAGCCTGCCACTACCACTACATTACCCGCCCGTAATTGCTTACGAATATCCCCCCCTCTTACTTCTCGAATACGGGATTTAGTATGGATTCCTTCCGTAATAATTTCTGCCTGCCATCCAGTCCGGGAAACCGCCGGTACCTTTAAGGCATGGAGTGCAAGAGTCATCAGGGCAATGGTTTCTTGTTCACCGCAAGTCATTAAAACATCCATCTCTCTTTCAGTCGGGTTTTTTAAAATTGCACTTGCCCGTTCAATTAACTGATTGGTTACGCCAGCTCGGGCAGAGACCACCACCACCACTTGATTACCTTCGGTTAATGTGCGTTTAACCCTTTTCGCAACCCGCTTAATGCAGTCAACATCGGCTACCGATGTGCCGCCAAACTTCTGTACAACGATACTCATTTTTCTTCAAAACAATTGGGATCAAACATACGAAATAAAACTGGCTTCTCTTTTACACCATCTAATTGTTCTAACGAATCGATTGCTAATCCAATAGAGTGTTCATTAGTTTGGTGAGTAGTTAAAATAATCGATGCCGATTTAGTTTTCTCGTCTGGAGTCTGAGAAACTGTGGCAAGACTGATTCCATGGACTGCTAAATTTTCAGCCACCTTTGCTAATTTACCGGGACGATCGTCCACACTTAGCCTCAAATAAAAACAACCTGAAATTTCCTGAGAAGGTGCCGGTTTACATTCATCTGGAGTTACATGTAAAAGCTTGGGAGGTAATGCACTGCCCTGCATGCCTTTAACCACATCCACAATATCACTAATTACGGAACCGGCTGTGGGGTCCTGCCCTGCTCCCCTGCCCGTCAGAACAACTGTTCCCACAACTGTTCCTGTCAGACTAATTCCATTAAAAACTCCATCTGTCTGGGCGATAATTTCATTAATCGGAACTAAAGCTGGGTAAACTCCAACGGAAACATAATTTTGCTCGAAGCTTCGGCGAATTACTCCGATTAATTTTATCTTACAATTTAGATCCCGGGCAGCGGCTAAATCTTCATTTGAAATTCTACGAATTCCCTCCACCGTAGTGTCTTTTAAATCAATCCACATCCCATGGGCAAGGTAGCCAAGGATAACCGCTTTATGGGCTGCATCAACCCCATCTAAGTCTAAAGCTTCATCCGCTTCCACATAGCCTAACTCACGGGCATCTCCCAGTACATCATCAAAGGTGGCTCCTTCATTTTCCATTCGAGTCAGGATATAATTAGAGGTGCCGTTCATTATTCCGTAAATCAACGGAAATTCATTCGCGACCAAGCTTTCACGAAGAACTTTAATGATCGGAATTCCACCGGCAACACTGGCCTCAAAGGCATAACGAACACCAGCATTTTCTGCCGCTTTAAATAATTCATCACCATGATCACAAATTAATGCTTTGTTGGCCGTTATTACTGATTTCCCCATGCTAAAGGCTCGGAGGGTCAACTTTTTTGCTTCTTCAATTCCTCCTATTAGTTCGCAAACAATATCAATATCAGGATCTTCAACAATCGAAAGTGAATCTGTGGTTATGCATGTTGGATCTATTGCGAACGCTCTTTTTTTTGATAACGAACGAACAGAAGCACGGGTCGGAATGAGTTGGACTCCAAGAATTCTCTCCCATGCCTTTTCGTTTTCTACTAAATGCTTCCATGTTCCCTGTCCCACAGTACCGAAACCAAGAATACCAACTCGTAAGACTTTTTTTTCATTCATAACAAACTTAGTAGAAATAGTTTTAAATTTTATTTTTTTTCTGAAAACGATTTTCAGTTCCTTCACGAAGACGGATGATATTCGAACGGTGTCTCCATACAATCCAAGCCATTATTATAAAAGCCAACGTAACCATTCCCATTACACCGGAAGAGTCTTCGTTAGACCAAGCAATTACAATCGCACAGACTGGAAGACTTACCCCAAAACCAATTGAAGCAAGTGCAACGTAGCGGGTTGAAAAAAAGATAATGACCCATGTGACCAACCCTAAGAATAAACAACCTGGCATCACCCCAAGCAATCCTCCCATTGTGGAAGCAACTCCTTTTCCTCCGCGAAAGCGAGTAAATATGGGATAGGTATGCCCAAGGACGGCACCGGGCAATCCCCACAATCCAAGAGTCGAATCTCCGGAAAAAGAAATCCATGGAAAAAGAAACCATGTGGTGGCGATCAATCCCTTCATGAAATCCATAAAAAATACAAAATATCCCGCCGGTTTACTTACACTTCTTAGTACATTAGTTGCCCCTGGATTACCACTCCCCACGGAGAAAATGTCTACCCCATACCGCTTGGCAACCAAGACTCCAAATGGAATTGAACCCAAGATATAGCCGACTAAGGCAACTCCAACAGTTTCAACTGAAAGCATATTTAAAATAAAAAAGGATCAAGGTATTCGAGCTAGCCTTGTCGGGAAATTCTTGCCTCTCTGATATCAGAATCTGCCTCCAGTATGCGAAGCACACCTTCATCCGGTTCCTCATCAAGTTCGCAAATTGTTAATGCAAGTTCGCCACAATCCGCTCGACTCAACGACATATTGGCAATGTTAACACCTCGATCGCCCAAAATTGTTCCCAATTTTCCTACAATTCCAGGTTTATCAACATTTCGAACAACTAATAAAAGGTCAACTGGACGAACTTCAATAGCTTGCTGGTCAACCTCCACGATCCGAGGATCATTTGCTTTGCCAAGAAGTGTTCCTTTCACAGATCTTTCTGTTCCATCACTTGAAACAGTTTTCACCTCAATTAATTCGTTATAATCAACCACCGATGAGGATTTTGTAACTTCTAGCTTTATTCCTAAAGCCTTAATCTTGTGCGGTGCATTCACATCATTGATTCCCTCATCTCCGGCAAGCCCAGCAAGCCAGCCCTTTTGAACAGCCCGGGTTAAAGGAACCGCGTCAAAATCAACAATTCCTCCCCAAAAAGTAATATGAATTGAAGAAATATTTTCCTGTGCTGATTGACGCGCAAAACTTCCTAATCGATGACAAAGGTCAAGATATGGGCTTAATGTAATTAAGTCTTTTGGATCAATCGAGGGCATATTAATCGCATTTCTAATACGACCTCCTTGCAAAACCTCCGCAATTGCTTCCGCAATTTCAACCCCAACACTTTCCTGTGCCTCGGCAGTGGATGCACCTAAGTGGGGAGTTAAATTTAAATTCTCAATACCGCGAAACTCATGATCCTCTGGAAGCGGTTCCTGTTCGTAAACATCTAATCCTGCAACTGCCACTTTTCCACTTTTTAAAGCTCCTGCGAGTGCACTCTCTTTGATAATACCACCCCGAGCACAATTAAAAATTCGTACTCCATCCTTCATTTGAGAAAAGGCAACCTCATCCACCATATCCTTGGTGTCTTTCGTCAGAGGCATATGGACGGTTATATAATCCGCTCGGATAAAAGCATCTTCTAGTTCAACTTTTTCTACTTCAAGTTCGTTCGCTCGCTCTTCGGTCAAATAAGGATCATAGGCAATTACATTCATCTCAAATGCCTTCGCTCTTTTTGCAACTTCAACCCCGATTCGACCCAATCCAAGAACCGCTAAAGTTTTGAATCTTAATTCGCCACCCTTTAACTGCTTCCTTTCCCATAATCCCTCTTTCATACTCGTTACACCACGAACAATTGGACGGGTGCTGCAGAGCATGTGTGTAAAAGTCAATTCTGCGGTAGCAATCGTGTTGCCACCAGGCGTATTCATTACAATAACTCCCGCCTCGGTAGCTGCTTCGATATTAATATTGTCCACTCCCACTCCGGCACGCCCGACCGCTTTCAATTTGGTTGCACCAGTAATTACTTCGGGAGTTATCTTGGTATCACTCCTGACAATAATTGCAGAAACATCCTTGGAAATCTCTAGCAATTTTTCTGGAGATGATCCGTAGGCTTCAACTACTTCAAAACCATCCTGCTTTTGCAAAAACTCCACACCTAATGGGGAGATACGGTCCGCGACAAGAATTTTCATTGTAACAATGTAAAAAGGTCTAAATATGCCCAAAACTACTACAATTGCAATGAGGAAAGAAATTTCTTAATTTTTACTTTCCGAAGCCATCTTCAATTGGCATGATGGACGGTAATTATGTTTGAATCATTAACTGAAAAATTAAGCCATACCCTACGAAACTTGAGGGGCGTTGGAAAACTTTCTGAAGATAATATCAGTGAAGCATTAGGAGAAGTGAGAAAAGCTCTTCTTTCGGCTGATGTTCATTTTAGAACTGCACGAGAATTTGTAGAAGAAGTAAAGCAAGCCTGCCTGGGTCAGGAGGTACTGAAGTCAGTCTCTCCTGGGCAACAGGTCGTCAAGATAATCAATGACGAGCTTGTTAAATTACTCGGTGAAGGATCCACGCAGTTAAAAGAGGATAAACCTCTTCGGGTAATGATGGTAGGTTTACATGGTGCGGGTAAAACCACCACTTCAGCTAAATTAGCTAAAAGATTGGCAAAGGACGGGCGTAAACCAATGCTTGTAGCCTGTGATATTTATAGACCCGCTGCAATTGACCAATTAGAAATCCTTTCAAAAAACGAAAATTTTCCATGCTATCTAGACCGAACTAGTAAAAATGTTCCCAATATTGCAAGAAATGGCTGGGAGGAGTCGAAGAAAAATGGGTCCGATCTAGTCATATTTGATACGGCAGGCAGATTGCAAATCGATGACGAGCTCGTTCAGGAGTTAGAAGATTTAAAAAAACAAATCAATCCCCACGAAATTCTCCTCGTTGCTGATGCCGCTCTTGGACAGGAAGCAGTCAATGTTGCTAAGACTTTTCATGAACGGTTGGATCTTACTGGTATAATTCTTACCAAAATGGACGGTGACGCCCGCGGGGGTGCCGCACTTTCCATGAAAAAAGTAACTGGTGCTCCGATTAAATTCATGGGGGTTGGCGAAAAAATTGATGAATTTGAAGTTTTTCATCCGGATCGGCTGGCTTCCCGAATCTTAGGTATGGGGGATGTTGTATCTCTTGTCGAAAAGGCACAGGAACACCTCGATGAAGAAGAATCAATGCGCATGGCGGAGAAAATGCTTAAGGCGGAATTCGACTTTGACGATTTTCTTTCTCAAATGAGGCAAATGAAAAAAATGGGATCAATGGGGTCAATTGCGAAGATGCTTCCAGGAATGGGAAATATTCAAGTAGGAGACAAAGAAGAGAAATCCCTGGCACGACACGAAGCCATAATTTTATCGATGACCAAAGAAGAACGACGAGTTCCAAGGATTATAGCCGGTTCGAGGCGCAAAAGAATTGCAGATGGTTCAGGCGTTCAAATTCGGGATGTGAATCAACTCATTAAGCAATTCTCACAAATGCAAAAAATGATGAAGAAAATGAAGGGTGGAAAAATGAAAAAAATGATGAGTGCTCTTGGTGGCGGAGGTGGTATGCCAGATATGAATGACATGGACCCCAACCAATTGGCCAAGCTGGCTAAGAAATTTAAATAACGGGTCTAATCGAGATTGTGAAGATCCACCCATCCATTTTTTGGATTCGACGCAGCTGCTAAAAAAATTCAGTAAAAAGTATAGCTAAAATGAATTTTTAGATTTGCATTAAAAACATCCACTTCTATACCAAATACTTATTATCTAGTTCAGTATTTAAATCTCACACAAACAATTTATTATGTCAGAAAATATATCTAAATGTCCAGTACTTGGTGGAGCGCACGCCCATAGTGCTGTTGGAACAACCGCAAACCAACATTGGTGGCCCAACCAATTAAACCTAAAGATCCTGCATCAAAATTCTTCTCTTTCCGACCCAATGAGTGAGGATTTTAATTATGCAGAGGAATTTAAAACTTTGGACTTGAATGCGGTTAAAAATGACATCGAAGTTTTAATGACCTCCTCTCAGGATTGGTGGCCAGCTGATTATGGTCACTACGGACCCTTCTTTATCCGCATGGCCTGGCATAGCGCGGGTACATACCGCATTCATGACGGCAGAGGAGGTGGGGCATCCGGTACTTTACGATTTGCTCCGCTAAATAGTTGGCCTGACAATGGAAATTTGGACAAAGCAAGAAGGTTATTGTGGCCCGTAAAACAGAAGTACGGAAAAAAACTTTCCTGGGCAGATCTTATGATCTTAACTGGTAATTGTGCCATTGAATCAATGGGCTTGAAAACATTTGGATTTTCTGGAGGCCGTGCCGATGTTTGGGAACCTGAAGAGGACATTTATTGGGGACCAGAAATCGAATGGCTTGGAGATGAGAGATACACGGGAGACCGGGAATTAGAGGAACCACTTGGTGCTGTTCAAATGGGCCTAATTTATGTTAACCCACAAGGCCCAAATGGTAACCCTGATCCCATCGCAGCAGCTAAAGACATTCGTGAAACCTTTGCTAGAATGGCGATGAATGATGAAGAGACTGTTGCCTTGATTGCAGGTGGGCATACTTTTGGTAAAGCTCATGGTTCTGCTGACCCTGATCAATATGTAGGACCAGAACCCGAAGGTGCGAGTACAGAAGAACAAGGCCTTGGATGGAAAAACAGTTTTGGTAAAGGAAATGCCGAAGACACTATCACCAGTGGATTGGAAGGTGCCTGGACAACCGAGCCAGCTAAATGGGACAATAATTACTTTGAGAATCTATTTGGTTATAATTGGGTCTTAACCAAAAGCCCTGCAGGAGCACATCAGTGGACCCCCAAGGAAGAATCCGCAAAAGACACTGTCCCGGATGCTCATAATCCCGCCAAGAAACACGCCCCGATGATGTTTACAACGGATATTGCATTGAAAGAAGATCCCGCATACTTACCTATTTCGAAGCGTTTTCATGAAAACCCGGATCAGTTTGGGGATGCTTTTGCAAAAGCATGGTATAAACTAACCCATCGTGATATGGGCCCGAAGTCTAGGTTTGTTGGTTCACTGGTTCCCGATGAAACACTTATATGGCAAGATCCAGTCCCGGCAGTTAACTATGAATTAATTGGAGAAGAAGAAATCAATGCATTAAAGATTACGATTCGAGACTCAGCTCTTTCCATTTCACAACTGGTTAAAACTGCATGGGCATCGGCGTCCACTTTCCGTGTTACTGATAAGCGAGGAGGGGCAAATGGAGCCCGGATCCGACTATCCCCTCAGAAAAATTGGGCCGTTAATCAACCCGCTGAACTTTCATCAGTTATTCAGGCATTGGAAAAAATTCAGTCTGATTTTAATAACTCCCAATCCGGTGATATGAAGGTATCTGTTGCTGATATTATCATCCTCGCTGGTTGTACCGCAATCGAAGATTCAGCCCAAAATGCAGGACAAAAAATAACAGTCCCATTTTCCCCGGGAAGAACGGACGCAGTACAAGAGGAAACTGATATTGAATCGTTTTCTGTACTTGAGCCAAAAGTAGATGGATTTAGAAATTACCTTCAGGCAAAACCGGTCAGGTCTACCGAAGAACTTCTTGTGGATCGAGCACATATGTTATCCCTCACCGCACCAGAAATGACCGTTTTGATTGGTGGATTAAGAGTTCTTAACACCAACTCAGATAATTCTGACTTAGGTGTATTCACAGACAAACCCGGGACATTAACCAACGACTTTTTTGTGAATTTACTGGACATGAACCTTGAATGGGAAAAATCATCCAAGTGCGATCACTTTTTCGAAGGTAAAGACTTAGTGAGCAAAGAAGTTAAATGGACTGGCACATCCGTTGATCTTTTATTTGGTTCAAACTCACAATTGAGAGCAATTTCAGAAGTCTATGGCTCGAACGATTCCTCTCAAACATTTTTGAACGACTTCGTTTCTGCCTGGAATAAGGTTATGAATCTTGATCGATTTGATCTGGAAGATTAATTTTTCCTAGTTTTTCGATGTAGTTCACTAGTCCCAATGTCGTTTGGGATTAGTGTGCTATTTTCGGGCTTACCTGCTATATAATTCGCCTGACCTTCTGAAAGAGTTCCGTCATTTTTTCGAGGTCTTTTATACCAGGTGATTTTTCAATCCCACTATTCACATCTACATGACGGGCTTGCGTTTCCTCGATCGCACTCGAAATGTTTGATGGAGAAATCCCACCAGCAAGAACCCAATTTTTTGCCGTAAACTTTTCCCTCCATAAGGAAAAGCTTCTCCAGTCTGAACGTTCTCCTGTTCCTCCAAATTTACTCTCGGAATAAGCATCTATTAAAAAAGTTTCCGAGTAGCAGAACAAGTCTTCTGGAAAACTTACACCTTTGGGCAATCTTGGTGCTAACCAAAGGTTTTCTGCTCCAACTAATTGGCTCCATTGCCCAATCAAGTCCCTGGATAAGTCGTAGGAAAAATGAAGTTGAAAAACACCAAAGCCTTGGTCCATTATTTTCTTTAGGTGTTCAATCGTTGGCTCAACTTCAACCGCCACCATTTTTTCTTCATTTAAAGAAAGTTCTGATTTTATATTTTCAACTTTTTCAAAATCTATCTTTCTTGGTGACTTCTCGTATGTAATAAATCCCAGTTTATCCGCTCCCAGTTCCAATGCGAACCGTGCGTCTTTTGCTTCAGTAATTCCGCAAACCTTGACTGATATAGAGTCCGCTTTGTTCACAATTATTTTTTGAAATAATTCACCAAAGATTCGACCATTGATTCTAGAGTTGAATCAGCAGCTTCAATTCCAACAGTAAGTTCGTTCTCCTGAAGAGTTTCAGACGTTTGCGTACCAAAGCTACAATAAATGGGTTTTTTTGCATTCTTTGAAAGCACCAAGTCATCTTCTTGCTCGATGTAAGAAAGTGCGGCCGAGGAACTTGCAAAAACTATAGCATCAGCACCTTTCTCAATAAAATCAGAACGATCGGGTGCAGTAAGCACATCCGCAAAGTCAGTTTGATAAATAGGTAAAGTGTCTACAATTGCATGACCGATCGACTCAAGTAAGCCCACCAAGACTTCCCGATTGCGGTTCCCTGCAACGACCAACACATTTGCACTATCCAAAGAATTCGTAGCCACCAATTCTTGAGCCAAATCTTCCGCAGTCGATCGCTTTGGGATTAACTCCACTTCCAAATTAAACTTTCGTACTACGTCGGCAGTAGCCTCCCCTACACAGGCAATTCTCATTGGACCAAAGCTTCTAATATCACTAAACGCTTTGAAAAATAGTTTGAAAAACTCTTTTGCACCATTGGCACTAGTAAAAATTACCCATCCATAAGTTGCGATTCCGGTAAAAGTTTCTGCAATTAAATTTCGATCCTCCTGGGGTAATATCTTAATTAATGGAAGTTCAAGAACTTCAGCACCTTTTTTTTCGAGTAGTAGCTTTAAACGACTCGTCTGGTTTACCGGTCTAGTCACAACAATTCGGGTTCCAAACAATGGTCTATTTTCAAACCAATTTTTTTCGCCACTCAGCCCAACTGAATTCCCAATAAAAATAATTGCCGGTGCCTTTAAGTCCTCTCGTGTCGCGTCCTTTACTAAATTCCCTAGTGTGCTGATTATTTTTCTTTGTGTCGGTAAAGTACCATGACTTACAATTGCGGCGGGTTTATCTGGAGCAAGCCCACCCTTCAATAATTTTTTCGTTATTTCATTCAGCGTACCCATTCCCATATAAATACAAAGTGTGCCTCCCACTTCAGCAAATTTAGCGAAATCAACCCGGAGAGATTCCTTTTCAACATCTTCATGGCCGGTTAAAAACGAAATCGAAGAACCATATTCTCGGTGAGATAAAGGAATTCCTGCGTAAGCCGCACAAGCCAGTGCAGCAGTAACACCCGGTACAATTTCATACGGTATATTAGACTGGTCCAACACAATCATTTCTTCTGCGCATCGACCAAAAACAAATGGGTCCCCTCCTTTTAAACGAACTACCCTCTTCCCTGCTCTTGCTCGGTTAACTAAAATCTTACCGATTTCTTCCTGGACAACCGTATGTCGTCCTGGACTTTTCCCTACATCGATGTGTTCGCAGTCACTTTTCGCTCGTTTGCGTAATTCTGCATTGGCAAGGTGGTCAAATACTAGCACATCACAAGTACTTATCAATTCAATCGCTTTTTGAGTAATTAAACCTACATCTCCAGGCCCCGCTCCTACCAAGAACACAGTTCCTACATTTTCTTTTTCTATTTCAGCCATGATAAAATTTTGTCCATGATCATTTCAATCGTATCATTCTGAATATCGAGAATGCGAATACCACAATCCTCATGGAAGAAATGTAATTGCTTCCCTGCCAAATGAACACCAAGTGCGACCTGGCACCCCCCTCCAAGACGATCTAAAATAGCTCGTTCAAGCAAAACGGCTCGACTAGTCTCCTCATGATCAAGAACTGAGAATTTGTCTAATTCGTTGGAGCGGACTTGAATCGCGATTGCTGCCTGCCCGGGAGAAGGGACCATCTCGTCAATAGGCAATTTGTTAAAGGTCAACCCCGGGTACTCCTTGATTCCCAATCGAGAAAGGCCTGCTGCTGCCAAAATTGTTCCATCTGCCTCTCTTTGAACTGCTATTTTACGCAAACGGGTTTCCACATTTCCGCGAAGTTCCTTCCAACTGACTTGAGGAAATCGCTTTTGGAGTTGCGCCCTTCTTCGAGGACTTCCAGAAGCTAATATTTGAGGATCTTTTACCTGCTCATTTAAAACAAGGACATCACGGGGATCTTCACGTACAGGAAATGCAGACAAGACTAAACCGTCTGGGTTTTCCGTCGGTAAATCTTTCGCACTGTGCACGGCTAGGTCGGCTCGTCCTTCCAGTAAAGCGACCTCTAATTCTTTTGTAAATAAGCCCTTTCCACCCTTCTCCTGTAACGACCAATCAGCTTGCTGATCGCCCGTGGTTGACATCGGTGAAAGTTCAACATTTAAACCCATGACAGATTCTACTAATTGAGCCACCCAATTGGCCTGTTTTAGGGCAAGAGGACTTTTCCTTGTTGCTAAAACAAGCTTATTAGTTGAGGCAGACATAAAAGTGATGCCGCATTATGTGCCAGGGCAAGATCTAATCATGCCTAAGCAAAGTCGGGATCGAATATTAGGAATAAGAAGCCTGTGCTCCTTTAATGTTCTTTTTTGGAATCCAAGACATTAACTCACGCAGACGCTTCCCAGTTTCTTCGATAGGATGTTTTTCACCGTCCTCTAGAAGTTTATTGTATTTGGGGAGACCAGCCTCGTATTCTTTGACCCATTCCTTCGCAAATTTACCAGACTGGATTTCCTTAAGAATAGACTTCATCGACTTTTTAACATTTCCGTTAATGACACGAGGTCCTCGGGTTACATCGCCAAACTTTGCAGTCTCTGAGATCGAAAAACGCATCCCGGCGATGCCAGATTCAATCATCAAATCAACAATCAACTTCAGTTCATGCAAGCATTCGAAATAAGCCATTTCTGGGGCGTATCCGGCTTCCACCAAGGTTTCAAAACCAGCTTCAACTAGGGCTGATGCACCTCCGCACAGAACCGCCTGTTCGCCAAAAAGATCAGTTTCAGTTTCTTCTTTAAAGGTGGTTTCTAAAATTCCTGCTTTTGCGGCTCCAACCCCTGCGGCCCAACTTAGGGCGGTTGCTTTTGAATCCTTTGAAGATCCTTTGAGAACTGCGATCAGAGCAGGAACGCCCTTCCCTTCTTTAAATTGAGAACGTACAACATGGCCCGGTCCTTTCGGGGCAACCATAATTACACTCACACCCCGTGGTGGCTTGATTAAGCCGAAGTGGATTGCGAAGCCATGCGTAAAAAGTAAAGTTTTTCCCTTGGAAAGATTGGGCTTGATTTCTTTTTCGTAAACTTCGGCTTGTTTCATATCAGGAACACCGATCATAATAACATCCGCTCTCTTGGTAGCTTCCGCCACTTCAACCACCTCAAACCCTTGTCTTTTCGCTACTTTTATTGATTTACTGCCTTTATATAGACCAATGATGACATTGCACCCACTTTCTTTCAGGTTCAGCGCGTGTGCGTGTCCCTGTGATCCGTATCCTATAACGGCTAGCGTTTTCTTCTTAATGGCTGTTACTTTAGCCTCTTTTTGAGTGTATACTTTAGCGGGCATGGCCGTATATTTTTTTGTGTTACTGTTTATATAGTGAAAATGTAAGACGATTAATGATCTGCTCGCCCCCGTCGCAGGGAAACTGTTCCCGTTCGTGCAAGTTCGATAATACCAAAGGGTTCGATCAATTCTATGAATGCAACAATTTTATTACCGTTTCCGGTTGCCTCCACGACTAACGATTCTTTTGCCACATCGATAATTTTCCCACGAAATACATCGCAAATCTGGGTAACTTCAGAGCGATTGGACGAATTGGCTTTTACTTTTATCATGACTAACTCTCGGCCTACACTCTCGTTATCTGAGAAATTTTGAATATCAATCACATCAATCAACTTGTCCAATTGCTTGACGCATTGATCAAGTGCTTTCTCATCACCGTTCAATGTGGCTGTAATCCTAGATCGGCCCTCTTGGTGGGTTGGCCCCACATTTAAGGTATCAATATTGAATCCCCGGCCACTAAACAAGCCGGCAATTCTGGCAAGTACACCAAATTTGTTTTCAACCAGAACGGAGATTACATGTCGCATGAAGTAAAGAAGGAAAAGTGGTGGACGACACAGGACTCGAACCTGTGACCTACTGGGTGTAAACCAGTTGCTCTAACCAACTGAGCTAGCCGTCCAAAGTTTAAAATTTAAAAATCAGATTATACTAATGAAACGCATTAATGTGGCAAGCGTGAATAATTACTTTACTTTTTAGACACCCTAATTTTTTTGGGACCAAGTACTGGCTTGATTGGTGAACCATATTTTTTACTTACTCGAACAGAGTTCGCCTGACTAGATGCAGACGGAGAAACCTTGCCTGAATTTGAAGAAGAAACCATTTTCTTAGGACCGAGCCAGTAACTGCTTGGATTAGCACCCGAATTTCCCTTACCCGATGGGATTACCCCACGTACTGAAGACTCTCCAAGTCTTCGCTCGGAAGAACCCATCGGTACATTTTTGGATCCTGCTTTTTGTACAGGAAAGCCTGGTTCACTGGATCGACCTTTTCGAAATTGAAATCGATTAATATCGCGCAGTGACATGTTATTTACATTATTCATCATATCATCCACTCTTTTATCTAGTTCCGCGTAAACGGCATCTCGAAATTCAATCGAAGCGGCTGCGGGGCTTCTGTTTCCTACATCAATATTTGAAACTCTTTCAAAGTTCTCGGAAGCGAATTTTTGATTAGAAGAAAGTTCATTTTCAATAATTTTTGTATCGAAACGCTCGCTTCCCCAGGTTTTTTTATTTTGTGCAGGAAATCTCCTCCCTCCAAAAGAAGAATAACGGCTTGGCCATTCGTTTACAGAAAAACGTTGGGTGGAAATAGAATTAATTCGACTCGAAGATAATCTCTTCGAAGACATTTGGTTTAATCTACCATCCAAAGATCGCACACGCTTGGTAAAGTCATTTGCCCGTTGTTGAGAAAAGCAAAAAGAAAACAACGAGAAACTAAGAAGAATTATAATCGGAGTTTTATTTAATGAAATTCTCGACATTTCACTAACATATATAAATAAATGGTGGGACCTCAACTTTAATTACAACCCACAATTTTTTTATCCTACTGTAAATGAAGAATTATTTAAATCTTGTCTCAAGAGTTCTGGAAAACGGGGATTATCGCGATGATAGAACCGGGACCGGGACCTGGTCAGTTTTTGGTGAACAGGAACGATTTAGATTAGATACCACATTTCCCCTATTAACCACCAAGAAGCTTCACCTACGTTCCATTATTTATGAATTACTTTGGTTTCTGAAAGGAGATACCAATATAAAATATTTAAATGATAACCAGGTTAAAATCTGGGACGAATGGGCTGATAAAAACGGAGATCTTGGACCGGTTTATGGCGCACAATGGACAAATTGGAAAAGAGCAGACGGAAAACTAGTCAATCAAATCCAGGATGTCGTTCACTCGATAAGAACGAACCCAGATAGCCGAAGGCATATTGTTTGTGCATGGAACCCCGGCGAATTACACCTGATGGCTCTTCCCCCTTGCCATGCGCTCTTTCAATTTTATGTCTCCAATGGAAAACTCAGCTGTCAACTCTATCAAAGAAGTGCTGATATATTCTTAGGTGTTCCATTTAATATCGCTTCATATAGCATTCTAACAATGATGGTTGCAAAAATCTGTGGTCTACAAGCCTATGAATTCATTCATACGTTTGGAGATCTACATTTATACGCAAACCATAAAGAACAGGCAGAATTACAACTTGAAAGAAATCCGAGAACACTCCCCAAAATGAATATTCATGGAAATCAGGAGGAACTTTCTGACTTTAAATTTGAAGACTTTGAACTTATTAACTACGACCCCTACCCAGCAATAAAAGCACCTATTGCGATTTAAATCATGGCAAAGATTAAAGCAATTGCAGCTGTTTCACTCAACGGAGTGATCGGAAAAAAGGGCGATTTGCCTTGGCGAATTCCCGGTGAATTAAAGTGGTTTAAAAAAATAACCATGGGGCACATAATTGTAATGGGTAGGAAGACTTGGGATTCTTTGCCTGGATTATTACCGGGACGGGAAAACTGGATTCTCTCCCGCTCGAATCATTCAATTGAAAACGCAAAGGTTTTCACATCTTTCGATGAAGTTGAAAACACTGCTGGAGATCGGACTGTTTTTATTATTGGAGGAGGTGAAATATATTCTGCGTTCCTACCCAAATGTGAAGAAATCTACCTCACCGAGGTCCCACAAATAATCCAAGACGGTGATGCATTTTTCCCGTCCTATAAAAACGATTTCCATTGTACCGAAACTCTCGAGAAAAATGAAGATTTTACGATCGGGAAATGGTGCAGGAATAAATAGGTATTCCACTTTGCAATTCCTGCAGTCTAGCTCTCAATAGTAAGGTTGAAGAAGCAGGTAAACCACTGGGCCAGTTACTGCGACATACAGCCACACCGGAAAGATTTTCTTGGCTAGAATACGGTGTTTTTGGAATTGATTCGTAAACCCATAGACAAAGGTGAGCAGGATAAAAGGAAGACTAATCGCAGCTAAAATAATGTGTGTAATTAAAATCCCGAGATAAACGATCCTCATGATACCGACCGCATTTTTTTCTTCCACACTTACAATTCCATCTTTGTTACTATCTCCATATAAGGTTTCTGCACTGGTGAAATGGTAAGCAACGTAGGAAAGAAGAAAAAGAAAGGAGCAAGCCATCGCCAAATAAATCCACCTTTGGTGGTGGATCACTAATTTCCTCTTGATTGAAATAATTGCCATAATAAGAGAAAACGCAGCAATGCTGTTCAGGACAGCATGAATCGGAGGAAGAAAAGTAAGGTCAGTGCCCTCCGGAAGTTCAATTTTAACCTCCCTCATTAGGCTAACCAAAAATAAAACAGCTCCGCTAATAATCCAAACCAGGATTTTTAGTTTTTTGCCTAAAACAAGATTCTCTTGGCGTGCAAGGTAACGATCAATATCACTCATATTTAGTTCTTGATTAGGATCCTATTGCAAGGTCAAAAGGGATAAAAACCTCTTCCTCTATGTCAGTTCTGACTTGGGCCCACAATCGGTAAACGCCCTCCCCTGGCGGTGAGAAACCAAAGGTGAGAGGCCCCTGAAAAGTCGTTTTTTTGACATTACCCAAATCTTCGTTGAGTGGGTGTAGGTGAGCAAAACCATTCACATTTTTATCGAATGCGACCATGTGTGCAAATGCCCCCATTACAGGGTGAAGAGTAATATCATGACCCTTTTTATCCCTCGCCAACAATCGAAGTTGAATTTGGTCCTGTCCCGGCTCAGCTGGAATTTTGATTAATTTAAAGTCGATGTTTTCCTTCGAAAATACTAAACATTCTTCTCGTTTCAAAGGAGATTGGCTCTTCCCTACGACCTCAAACGAAGAAGAAATTAAAACCCTTCTCGGGCTTTTTTGGGGAATAAAATCTAGGAATACAGAATATTTTCCTGCCAATTTAGGGGTTAAGGAAAAATGCCAAACTCCATCAAATAAACTATCTGCAACTGGATGGATGTGATGATAGTCGTTTAAGGTTTTATCCACCGCTAAAAGGTGGATTTTTTGGGTATGGCTTAAAGCAACATCTTGAGAAGTAAGGGGCGAACCGTCCGCCTTCTCAATTTTAAATTCAAATTTACACTCCTCGTTCATCTCGAGTGAACCAATGGGACGAAAGTCAATCTTCATCGGCCACTTGCGAATTGAAAGATCCACAAAACCAGTCTCATCTGCTCCACAGTAATCTAACTCACCTTCTTCGTTATAGGTTTCTTCGTGTAAGAACTCGCAAGGCTCAACGGGGAGGTTCCGTGCAATTACAAATAACACAACAAAGGGAATTCCCATGAGGAGAGAAAGCGACAGAGGATTAGTGAAAGGTTTGGGGGGAGTAATCATTTCAATCTTTACTATCTAAAGCCCTCCCTGTAATCGAGAAAGAAAATCTTCGACCCTCCAGTTTCTGCCGGGAACCTGATATACAATCTGTCTTTTTGAATTAACGATCATTGTCCTCATAGTATGATCGAGTGGTTGATCAGGGGCAGTCTCTCGAAGTATCCCAAATTGACGGGTCAAGTCGTCGATAACAGGTTTTTCTGCGGTACATACCTTAAAATTGCTTTCGTCTAGGTTGTAACCGCGTGCGTAAGACTTAAGGACACCAGGTGAGTCAAAAGCTGGGTCTAAAGTAATTGATAAAAAGCGAATGTTTGGAATTTTTATTTTTTGGGCCAATTCTTGTAGTTTTTTCATTTTAATCGTTGCGGCAGGACACATTTCAGCGACTGAACACCGCGAGAAAATGAAATTTAGAATAGTTACCGAACCATCAAAGTAATCCGTGGTGACTACTCCGCCATCCTGATCATAAAGTGCAAACGGAGGCAAATTATCTCCGACTGTTCGTAACATCGATTCTCCCATTCCCAATGTATCTCGTCGTAATAAACGATTCACATTTTTCACCCGAATTCGCTCCGCCTTTTCATCAGGCCAAACATTGTATAGCAGGAAAGTCTTACCAACAGTTGAAGAAAAGGTTTCTTGCAGATTTCCCTTGAACACCTTTTTCTTGGAAAGAAGGGAAAGATCTCCCGGTTGAACCTGGAGGTTTATCTTACTTCCTACCCTTCTGGAAATTTTGTCTGACAGGTTATGACTTCGGGCAAGAATTTCAACTTCTACTGTACTGTTGTTAACATCAATATTTAATACTTTTCCCCTCAAAATATTTTCCACTGCATCAGAGCGGACTCCGCTCGGGCTTTCATCAGAGCATCCATTTTTCGCAAATGCAAAAAAGAAGGACAATAAACAAATTAAGAAAGTTCTTAGATAAAGTTGCATAAGGATCACTAATCTATAAGTCATTTTTAAGGAAGCAATTCCAAAGGAGTTCTTTCCCACATTTAGAAAATACTCCACAAAAATAAGTTAACTAAATCTATTATAAAAATGTTATTTTCAGGCATTAACTGAGAAAATTATTTCAATTTAAAATCACTTGACATATCTTGAGCAGTTAAAGTCTCTGAATTGATGTATTAGAAAATCTAACGATCGGATATTTATAAGTTATGACCTTGCTTGTCTCCCCTTAAAATATCATTTTATAGGTAACTAATTTCATCTAGTGAATAGTTACAAAAACATTACTGCCAAATCTGATGCTCCGCCCCTCCCTGTATCTGTGAGTACTACTATGCATGGATTGCTTGAGTTAACCAAGCCCCGCCTCAGTTTAATGTCAGTGTTTACTGCCTCACTAGGTTACCTTGTTCACTTCCCCCTAACCCCCCACTTTTATATTTTCTTTTGTCTCACAGTTGGTACTGCACTTGCCGCCGGTGGTGCTGCTGCACTCAATCAGTGGATGGAGCGAGACGAAGATTTATTAATGCGTCGTACTGCTGACAGACCAATCCCCGCACAACAAATTGAACCTGAAATTGCGCTTATCTTCGGAGTTTGCCTTTCCTCCATCGGACTCGCAATTCTTTGGATTGGCACTAACCCATGGGCATGTTCTTTAACTTTTCTAACTTTGGTCGTTTACCTTCTAGTTTATACCCCCCTTAAAAAAAGAACCCCCTATGCAACTGAAGTGGGTGCCATTTCTGGTGCACTCCCCCCGCTGATCGGATGGGTTGCTGCTTCCGGTGGACCAACCACATACGGATGGATTTTATTTGGTATTCTCTTTACCTGGCAAGTTCCTCATTTTATGGCAATCGCATGGAATTTCCGTCAGGATTATCAAAAGGGTGGATTTCAACTACATAACTTGGGAAATCCGAACGGTTTTCATCTTGCCCGCAAGAGCTTTATTTATTCTATCATCTTATCATTGTTCATCTTCTCCCCCTATTACATCGAAACCACACAACCGAATCCTGGATTACTTTATCTTATTTCCGCCTGCTTACTCACCGTATATATTTTGATAAACTCATTCCAATTTCTAAATTCCTCCAATCGGGACAAATCGGCTAAAAAACTTTTTTTTGTAACCATCATTTATCTACCCCTACTCTTCGCCACGCTAGTAGTGGATCGCTTTCTTTGATACAACCAAGAACTATGAAAACATTGCTCAACAAGATTCAAACCTTGTCATACATTATCCTTCCGGCCTTCTTCTCTTTTATTGGAGGTTGTTCACGAATTGATCATAAGCAATCCGCTCTTGATCCCAAAGGTCTGGTTTCGCAGAATCAATACGACATATTCATGCTTTCCGTCTGGATTACTATATTTCTTTTTTGTGCAGTAGGTGGTTGCCTAATGTATGTTCTGTGGAAATACCGAGCCAAAACACCGGAAGAAGCAATGGAGGTTCCCCCACAGTCTCATGGAAATTCCAAAGTTGAAATTTCTTTAATTATTGCCTCTACTCTTATCTTAATCATCTTGGCCGTTCCCACACTTCAGGGTGTTGTCCTCATGAATCGGGTCCCAGATCCTAATGATTCTGAAACACTCGAGAAACTTGGGTTAGATCGAAGCGCGATTGATGATGCAATTACGGTTAATGTGACTGGCAAGCGTTTTTTCTGGATTTTTGAGTATCCACAATTTGGAATTGTTACCTCAAATGAACTTGTTTTTCCTGCCTCCAAAGCAGTTCGCATAAACCTCAGAACTGAGGATGTGATACATAGTTTTTGGCTCCCCAAACTAGCCGGCAAAATGGATCTCATGCCCGGTCAGGAAAATTTCTTATGGTTTATTGCAAACGAAGAAAAAATCCGGACGAGAAAGGATTCGGACGGTAACATGACTCTCGTTTCCACCGAAATTGCAATGCCTTCCGTATTTAACGGTAATATGAGGGAACGAATTTTCGCTAAACAAAAATTCACCGATGAATTCGAAGCTGTTGGCGGACTTTTTTACGGGCAATGCGCGGAGTACTGTGGAAATTCTCACGCCTACATGTCATTCCGAGCACTTGCACAAACGGACGATGATTTTGACTCTTGGGTAAAACGCTTTCAAAACTCCCAAAATCCAAACCTACAACCCGGAACTTACAACCCGGAGGAAGAATACCAGAAAGATTCGATAGTCCAATTCGCGGATCCTGCGCTTGGTGATTCCGGCACCCGGGAATTTCGAGCCGTTCAAGCAATCGCGAAAGGACAAGCTCCCAATCTAGACAAGAAGGTTTGGAAAAAAGCACACTCTGACGACTACGAAATGGGGAAAAAACTCTTTTCTTCTCTTCAATGCGTTCAATGCCACGCAATAAACCGGACTGGACTGGGTTCGAAGGGACCGAATTTAACTCTTTTTGGAATTCGTACTTCTCTTGCTGCGGGTTGGATGAGAAATGACGAAGAAAATCTTTCCAAATGGCTTCGTAACTCAAATGAAGTCAAATTCGGTAATTTAATGTGGAACGGTGAGGGAGTGGACGACGATCACCCTCTCCGCAACCTTGAAAACGATGATGAAAAAGTAAACCAGTTGGTTACTTATTTATTGGGTCTCAAATAACCCCATTCATTTAATCCAAACTTTTACACTCAACTATTGAAATACCATGGCAACTGAATCAATAAAATACCTCACCCCGGAAACTGAAACTAAGCTTAAATCGAAAGCCTTTCCGAGACCTCACCAAAACACCTCCGGCATTGTGAACTGGTTAACCACGATCGATCACAAGAAAATTGGGGTAATGTATGGCCTGGCCGCCCTCTTTTTCTTAATTTTAGGGGGAGTTGAAGCATTATTAATTAGATCCCAGTTGTGGAATCACAACATGGAGGTTTTAAGCAACCGTGAGTATAATCAAATGTTCACAATGCATGGAACAACGATGGTCTTTCTTGTCATCATGCCGTTGAGTGCTGCATTTTTTAATTTCATCATGCCCCTACAGATCGGGGCACGTGATGTTGCATTTCCACGAATGAACACCCTCAGTCTTTGGTGCTTTATTGCGGGCGGGATAACCTTGAATTTAAGTTGGTTCTTCACCGGAGGATCTCCCGCGATTGGCTGGTTCGGCTATGCACCACTTACCGACACCCGATTTGCTGAAGTAATAGGAGATATGGGACCCGATTTTTGGATATTCTCTTTGCAAATCCTTGGCCTTGCATCCCTGCTTGCCTCTTTCAATTTTATTACCACCATCATTAACATGCGTGCTCCGGGGATGACAATGATGAGATTGCCCGTTTTCACATGGATGACACTTATCGTCAGTTTTTTAATCATTCTCGCCTTTCCTGCCATCACAATTGCACTAGTTGAGTTAATGTTCGACCGAACATACGGCACCAATTTTTACGACTTTTTGGAAGGTGGAAAACCACACCTCTGGCAGCATCTTTTCTGGATTTTCGGCCATCCTGAAGTCTATATTTTGATACTTCCAGCAATGGGAATTGTTTCTGAGATCATTCCTGTTTTTTCCAGAAAGCCGCTTTTTGGATACGGATTAATTGTATTTTCTGGTGCAATCATTGGATTCATGGGATTTGCAGTATGGAGTCACCATATGTTTACAACTGGAATGGGAATTGTAGCCACATCCGCTTTTTCTATCCTCACCATGCTTATTGCTATTCCAACCGGGATCAAGATTTTCAACTGGATTGGAACTATGTGGGGCGGACGAATTCGTTTTGAAACTCCAATGCTTTTCGCTCTTGGATTCATCACCATGTTTATGGTTGGCGGATTTACTGGGATCATGCACTCATCGGTCCCGATTGATGCACAACATCAAGATTCTTATTTCGTAGTGGCTCACTTTCATTATGTTCTAATTGGCGGTGCGTTATTTGGTTTATTCGCGGGATTTTATTTTTGGTTACCGAAGTTAACCGGTAAAATGCTTAATGAAAAACTCGGTAAATTTGTATTCACCCTTATGTTCATTGGTTTTAATGTAACATTCTTTCCGATGCATTATTTAGGAATGATTGGCCAACCTCGCAGAACACACAGTTACAATGAAGGCCACGGATTTGAGACATGGAATCAAATCGCAACGATTGGAGCTTTCATTCTCGGCGTTGGAATCCTGATCGGGGTTTATCAGTTTGTTACCGCATTTTTTAATAAGAAATTGAAGGATGCTGGCAAAAATCCTTGGGATGCAAGAACATTGGAATGGACTCTTTCTTCTCCTGTGAAAGAATATAATTTTGCACGAACCCCTATTATCAAATCAAGGGATCAGGCCTGGGAAAATAATTATGGCCCCAAGGAAAACCATTCCGACAAGGTGCCTCTCGACGACCACGGTGTACACATGCCTGACCGCTCCTGGTATCCGTTGGTAAGTGGACTGGGTTTTCTCGGACTCGTTCTTGGATTACTATTTCACCAATCTGTCGATGCAAACACAGGAGAGATACTGAGGGATTATACCTACGCGATAGCGGGAGGAAGTATCGCAATATTTGGTATTATTATGTGGTCCCTTGAAGGACCGGCAGGATACCACCTCTTTCCCAAAGAAACCGAAGAATAATTTTCCCACGACCGTTATACTACAAAATTTGAATTATCATGAGTGAAGCATCCGCACATGCCCTTGAGCATCACGAGCCAGAAACCAGCACTGGCATCCCAAACAAAAAAGTCTTAATGTGGGCTTTTCTAGGTTCCGACTGTATGTTTTTCGGCACCCTGATTTCCACTCATTTAATCTACCGTAAAATTTCAGCCACAGTTGGTGGAAACACTTTGGATGTTCGCGATATATTCGATATTGAACTCACTTCATTTAGTACCTTCATTCTCTTAGCGAGTTCTTTATTTATGGCACTAGCCGTATCTGCTATCCATAAAGGGAATTTATCCAGTACCCGTTGGATGCTCTTCGGTACAATCATATTTGGTGCAATCTTTCTTGCCTGCCAAGTCTATGAGTTTACCCATTTCGTTCATGTTCCGGGTAATGAACTCACCCTTTCAAGTTACCGGGGAGAACCGCATGTATTCGGGTCCACTTTTTATGTTCTTACCGGAACGCATGGTACTCATGTGGCAATTGGTGTATTTTGGCTCATTGGGTGGTTTGTATATTCATTTACCGGAAAAATGAGTACTGCAGATGCGCTCGATATTGAATGTTGTGGGTTATATTGGCACTTCGTTGATATTGTATGGATCCTTATTTTTCCGGTAGTATATCTAATGGAATACGCATTCTGAACGATTTAGAAATTTTTAAATACTTATTATTATGAGCGGACACTCGGAAGACCCAGTATTAGAAGAAAGCAAACGCTTCTTCACATTCTTTAATTTATCCATGCTACTTGTTGCCATAACTGGCATTGAGATTGTTATCATTTATGTTCGAGCCTTTGACGGACCAGTAATAATAACAGTTTTATCCATATGCTCTGTGATCAAGTTTGTGGGGGTAATGACCTGGTTCATGCATCTACGATGGGATAAAATACTGAATACGGTCCTCTTTTTAATGGGGCTTGTAATTGCCGTTTTCACCTTTTTTGCGGTGATGTACATGCTTGATAATCCACCCGAGGTAAAGGAGTTTTCAGTTACCCCATTAGAACAGGATTGGGAAGCAAAAACAGAATATGTCAAGGGAGACTACACCAAACATAATGACTCCTATTATGTCGCCGAGATAGCCCATCAATCTGGTGATACATTCTCCACACAAATTATGCTTGATAATGAACCGGTTAACTCGTGGAAAAAAGTGGAAGGTATTCCTCATCAAATCAGTTGGAAAGTAAGCACGGGAGATATGATTGAAATTAATTCCTTAAAACCGGGTAATCCCTTCTTTCACCAATACCACCCCTATCCCGAAGATAATATCGAAGGTTCTAAAATATCTCTACTCGCAGAAAGTGCATCCACAGAAGATTTTAGAATTAAGGTACGATCCGAAGCGTTTTGGGTGGAAAATCAGTAACCTTTTGAAAATTGTATGATTGGGTTCATCCAAGCATAGATGAATTCACCAGTCACATTAAGTCATTGGCATACAGAACCTGCCCTTATCGGGGGGTTATTATTTATTTGCTGGTGCTACGCAATTATTGTTGGACCCTACCGGAAAAACTTCTCTCCCAACCTACCCTATTCTCATAGGCATACTCTTTGGTTTAGTGCTGCTGTAATTACCTTTTATCTGGCAGTTGGCTCTCCACTGGATGCAATGGGAGAGAACTTCCTATTTTTTGCACACATGATTCAGCATAATATTCTCATGTATTTAAGCCCATTATTTTTACTCCTGGGGATACCAAGAGAAATTGTGGATGAGTATCTAGAAAATAAACCAATTTTGGAAAAACTTCTTAAGTTTTTATTTCATCCCATTATCGCCGGATTACTTTTTACATTTGTATTTTCTTTTTGGCATTTTGCAGCGTTTTATGAAGCAGCAATTAGAAATAAGACAATTCACATGGCAGAACATCTATCAATGTTCTTTACTTCAGTGGCAATGTGGTGGCCAATTTGCGGTCCATCGAAGAGAATCCCCCCCTCCAAGTATGGCCCTCAAATGTTGTATATTCTTGCAATCATGCTTGGACAAACTCCTATCTTTGCTGTGCTTACCTTTTCTAAAGAGGTACTTTATGATACTTATTTCTATGCGGAACGAGTGATGAACTTAAGCCCGCTTGAGGATCAAAAAACGGGCGGAGTCCTGATGAAACTAGCCAACATGATAGTTTCAGTAAGTGTTCTTTCTTCCATCTTTTATCGATGGTCGAAAGAACAGAAATATTAGTTCTTTTAGAAAGCTACAGGCGCGAGACTAACAACTCTCGCTCAAAAAGCATTTCTTTAGGTAACGATTCGGATAATTGAAGAAATAATTCCTCGTGCCTCAATGTTTGCATCCTCAGTTTTTCAGGTTCAATTTTCATTAATTTTTCCCAGTCTTCATCACTAAACTCCAAACCGGACCAATCCAAGTCTTCCTTATAAGGCATCCATCCGAGTCTTCCTTCATGGGCACTACCCTGTCCTGAAGATCGTTCCACAATCCAACGTAGAACTCGCATATTATCACAAAACCCGGGCCATAAAAAACTTCCGTCTTCATCCTTGCGAAACCAATTAACATGAAAAATTCTTGGTTTATTCTTAAGCTTTTTACCCATCTTCATCCAATGCTTAAAATAATCGCCCATATTATAACCACAGAAAGGAAGCATTGCCATTGGATCTCTTCTTAAATTTCCCAATACTCCCTCTGCGGCAGCAGTCGTTTCAGATGCCAGGGTTGCTCCTAAATAAACGCCATGATTCCAGTTGAATGATTGATAAACTAATGGGATATCGGACATCCTTCTCCCGCCAAAAATAAAGGCGGAAATAGGAACTCCTTCCGGATTTTCCCAATCCGGGTCAATCGTGGGACACTGAGATGCCGGAGCTGTAAAACGGGCATTCGGGTGGGCTGCAGGATAATCCAATTCGGGGCTCCACTCGCGTCCCTGCCAGTCAATTAAACCAGCGGGAGGTTCTTCAGTGAGACCCTCCCACCAAACATCTCCCTCTTCAGTCAACGCGACATTGGTAAATAATGTGTTTTCCTTCATTGACTCCATTGCATTGGGGTTCGTTTCCCAAGATGTTCCAGGAGCGACTCCAAAAAAGCCCGCTTCTGGATTAATTGCTCGGAGCATTCCATTATCATCGGGTTTTAACCAGGCGATATCATCTCCCACCGTAGAAACCTTCCACCCCTTCATTGCCGGAGGAGCAACTAGCATTGCCATGTTCGTTTTACCACATGCACTCGGAAAGGCACCCGCAACGTAGGTCTTCTTACCCTCCGGATTCTCCACACCAAGGATCAGCATATGCTCCGCCATCCAATCATTATCTCGTGCCATACAGGAGGCAATGCGGAGAGCTAAGCACTTCTTGCCCAACAAGGCATTTCCTCCATAGCCACTCCCGAATGATACAATTGTGCGTTGTTCCGGGAAATGTACGATGTGAGTGTCCTCCGGATTGCAGGGCCAAGGCACATCTTTTGTTCCCGGAGTTAATGGAAATCCTACAGAATGAAGACAGGGTACAAAAAAATCTTTTTCTCCCATCACATCCAGTACAGATTGTCCCATCCTGGTCATAATACGAAGATTTAAAACTACATAGGGGGAATCTGTTACCTGAACTCCAAATTGAGACAAAGGTGACCCCAATGGTCCCATGCAAAAGGGAATGATATACATCGTACGCCCCTCCATTGCCCCTTTAAATAAGCGTTTTAATTTAGCACGCATTTTTCTTGGATCTTCCCAATTATTAGTGGCACCCGCATCATCTTTACCATAACTGCACATGAAAGTACGGCTTTCCACACGAGCTACATCACGAGGATCCGAGCGAACAAGGAAACTATTGGGGCGCTTATCCTCGTTTAATTTAATCATGGAACCTTGGCCAATCATCAAGGTGCAAAGTTCATCCCATTCCTGATCCGATCCATCGCACCAACGAACATCTTGTGGTGCACACATTTCAACCATTTTATCCAACCATTTTAACAAGGCCTGGTTGTTGGTTTTACTCCGATCATAATTAACTGTCTTAGATTCCATAACTTATAGTCGGTAAGGACGGGAAAGTAGATAGTCAAACATTCCCTCCGTTTTCATAATAAAACTTGTTCTTTTTTTAGGAATTATAGAAATCTAGTTTGCCAATCTCTCCATGAAGTTGTAACTCAGTTATTTGTTTATGTATAGACAGAAAAATCATAGAGATGCCATATTGGCCCTGGAAGATGGAAGTGTGTTCAAAGGATTTTCCTTTGGAGCAAAATCTACTGTCGAAGGGGAAGCGGTTTTTAATACGGGAATGACTGGTTATCAGGAGACCCTCACCGATCCTTCCTATTATGGCCAAATTGTAACCATGACCGCTCCCCAAATCGGTAATTACGGAGTTAATGAAGAGGACGAGGAGTCAGACGGCCCCAAGGTAAGAGGCTTTGTGGTTCGCGAACTCAGTACAGTCGTCAGTAATTGGAGGGCGACTCAATCTCTTCAAGGTAAGAGGCTTTGTGGTTCGCGAACTCAGTCCAGTCGTCAGTAATTGGAGGGCGACTCAATCTCTTGGTGATTATCTCAAGAATCATGGGATTCCTGGGATTTCTGGAGTCGATACACGTGCCATTACGAAAAGACTTCGTATTCATGGAGCCCTGAAAGCATGCATCAGCACAGAGAACATCAGTGATGAACAGGCACTCAAGAGAGCGCGAGATTGGACTGGAATTGTAGGGAAAGATTTTGTAAAGGAAGTGAGCTGTAAGGAGTCATATACATGGGATTCAAGCGGAGAAAAAAGTCAGCCGTTCACTGTGATAGGAACCCAACTTCCTTCCACTTTTAAACAGGAATGCACGCATCGAATCGTTGCCTTTGATTATGGGGCTAAAAGAGCCATTTATAAAAATTTACGCAGATTTGGCTTTGAAGTGATTGTATTACCTGCTCATTCCAGTGCGGAAGATGCGATTTCGCATAATCCCGATGCCATTTTTCTTTCCAATGGACCGGGTGATCCCTCGGCCTTGGATTATGCCCATAAAACAATTCAAAGTCTGCTTCCAGATTATCCTATTTTCGGAATTTGCTTAGGTCATCAGGTACTTACCCATGCGATTGGTGCAAAAACCTACAAACTAAAATTTGGACATCGTGGAGGAAATCAACCAGTTAAGAATATTGAAACAGAAAAAGTGGCCATCACTTCTCAAAATCACGGTTTTGCTGCCGACAAGGCTAAACTGGAAGAAATGGGTGCCATCGTTACTGAATATAATTTAAACGATCAAACGGTCTCGGGCATGCGACTAAAGGATCGACCCGTTTTCTCGGTTCAATATCACCCGGAAGCTTCTCCCGGACCCAATGATGCCAACCACCTCTTTCAGGTATTTTACCAACTAGTAAGTGATCATAAGGCGAAGGTCTAAAGGGGCCTTATAAGTTCCCATTGAGGCTCTCTTCGATATTATCGTTGAACATTTCATTTTGATTGGAATCGAACAATAATATAAGCCCATGAATTCCGACCCTGAACAAATTGTTAATTGCGGAATTGTCTACGATCCAATCATGGAGAAGCATCACACGGGAGCAGGACACCCGGAACGGAATAATCGAGCCTCCATTATTTTTCAAAAACTCAAAGAAAAAGAATTACTCCGATTCACCAAGGATATTCCAATCAAGCAATGTACTTCTGAACACCTTTCATTAGCACACAAACCTGACTATCTAAGAAAAGCAAAAAGAGAAATCGAGTCTGGACTTTCCTCCCTTAGTACTGGCGATACTGCCATTTGCGATCAATCATGGAATGTCGCCTCCGCCGTAACCGGGGGTATTCTTAACGCCGTTGAACAAGTGGTTACCGGGAGTCTCAAAAATGCATTTTGTATAACACGTCCGCCGGGGCACCATGCAAATGCAGATAAGGGTATGGGATTTTGTCTATTTAACCATGTCGCTGTGGCCGCCCGCTACGCACAACAGAAACTGGGTGTGCACAAAATTTTAATTGTCGACTGGGATGTCCATCATGGCAATGGAACGCAGGATATTTTTTATGAAGATGATTCAATCTTCTTCTTTAGTACCCATCAAAGTCCATGGTATCCTGGTAGCGGAAGAACGGAAGAAAAAGGAACGGGCAAAGGCGTAGGCTATAATCTAAATTACCCCTTTCCCGCAGGTTCAGGGAAAAAAGAAATTCTTGATTATGCATTTGGAAGCGAACTGCCCAAGCATATGGCTAAATTCAAGCCTGAGTTAATTTTGATATCAGCTGGATTTGATTCGAGGATCAATGACCCGCTAGGACAGTTTCAATTAGAGGATGAAGATTTTTTTGAATTGACCAAAATTATTTTGAATCTTGGCGATGAATACGCGAACAGCAATGTCGTCTCCGTATTAGAGGGTGGATATAACCTGAATGGGTTAGCCTCATCCAGCATCGCTCACCTCCTGGCACTACTCAACAGGACATTCTAATCGAACCTATTTTAAAAAAAACACTCCATTATTGGACAGATCTCAATTATTGAGTTATACTACATTATTCAAAAATTAATCAGTTCAGAAAGTTCTGCACCTTCATCAAATTTATCTTTTATACCCGCAAAGGAAGGCATAAGCAGACTAGAAAATCGATCAGTTTTATAAAAGTGCCAAAGACCCCTGGCACTTTTTTTTTGGATTTTTTTTAAACTGAAAGAACAATCTACGAAAAATGCTTCCCTAATTGGACAAGTTTACAAAATTGAGCTAATATAAATTGTTCAGAAAAAAAAATTCTTTAATTTTGTGAAATTTATTCCCCCTAATTGGACAAGTTTACAAAATTGAGCTAATATGAATTGTTCAGAAAAAATAATTCTTTAATTTTGTGAAATTTATTCCGCAATTTCGATGATTTACACATTGTGAAGTAAATTAAAATTCAACTTTTAAAGATCAAAAAAGTGCCGTACAACGGCACTTTTTTTGTTATTTTATCCTTTTTAAACCTCTGAGTTTCTTGACTAAAATGGATTAAACTAGTAGCAAATTTGAATGCTTCGCGGAATTTCACCTCTTCTCAGTCCACAACTTTTAGAAACGCTCTATCGAATGGGTCACCACGATGAAATCGTATTGGGAGATGCTCATTTCCCTGGTGAAAGTTGCAACGATACTATTATTCGGGCCGACGGATTAGGAATAAATGATCTTCTCGATGCAATTCTACCCCTCTTTGTACTAGATCATGTAATTGAAAAACCGGTTATGATGATGGCGCCTCTCCCCGAAGATAAAGCAAATCCAAAAATTGCGGCCGATTATCAAATAGTACATGACGGGTATGATTCTATTGTTAAAAAACATTACCCAGAAACTTCTCCCATTTCCCTAGTTGGCAAATACGACTTTTACGACCAAACCCGAAAAGCGTTTGCAGTAGTAATGACTGGAGATACCCGAATCTACGCTAATTTAATATTAGCGAAGGGCGTCACCACCTGGTAAATCAGAGTATAGAAGCCTACCCTCTCGATTTCCCGCCTGAAATATTCACCGTGGTGCCGTGGATATAAGAGGCACGTTCGGAGGCAAGGAATACGACCAAGTCAGCAACTTCAGACAATTTACCACTTCTACCCAACGGGATTGAAGAAGTACTGCCATATTTTTCACGAAGTTCTTCCGCACTGATTCCTCGGGTATAAGCAAGGGATTCCTCATAGGCGGGACTTCGCATCGAAGTGGTTTCCATGATACCGGGACCCACTCCAACAACACGAACTCCCTGCCTGCCCAATTCTTTGGCCCAGGAACGGGTGGTGTTATGATTCGCAGCCTTTGTTGCTGCATAAACACTCTGGCCCTCGCTTCCCTCCATACCGGATTCTGAAGTCATATTGATCAATACCCCGCCCTTACCAGAAGCCAGCATTGCACGGGCTGCCGCTTGTGCACAGAGGAATTGGCCCTTCACATTGACCGCAAATACTTGATCCCAAATTTCTTCTGTTAATTCTTCTTTTCCGGCCGGATCTACCAACAGTCTCGGCACATTAATTCCCGCATTATTGACCAGTACATCGACACCACCAAATTGATCAATCGCAGTTTGAACCATTCCTTCAACATCTTTTTTGGATGTGACATCACAACGAGTAAAAATAACCTCCCCTGGACCTGCCTCGTTGGCTTCCACCACGGCTTTGGCTCCAACCTCCTCGGCAAAATCTGCGATCACCACCTTGGCCCCTACCTCCACGAAGCCTTTTGCCACTGAAAGTCCGATGCCAGCGGCACCCCCTGTAATAATTACCACTTTATCCGTAAGATCTGTCCAATTCATACTATATTATTGTTTTAAGTTTAATGGGTAAAAGGCATTGTATCCTTCATAAATTGCTTCCTCTACTTCACGAGACCACTGCTCTCCGTTCTCGGCAAGAATTCGAGCACCAGCCAGTAAAGCTTGTTCGACTAATCCATCTCTTTTTTGAGCCGCACTAATAAAGGAATGGGAGTTCACTTCGACATAGGGCAAATCTGGTAATTCAGTAAAGGCAAAAAAGGAACCAAAAGGTTGAGTAGCTTCAACCTGCTCCATCATTTCTGTTACATGATTTAAGCCACAAACACCCTTTACCATCCAGTCAAAACTAACCGGGTTATTTGCGTGCACCACCATGTCATCGGAATGGGGCTCTGAAGTATTAGTTAAATTCCACGGTACATTTGCTCCACAAATTTGATGGCGCGAAACATAATGAGCCTGCCTGGACAGAATAGGGATAATAGCATCTCCATCCACAAAATTGACTGCTGCTGAACGAGCCAGATTTAATTCTACCGCCTGGTATTCCCGCACTGCATCCTGTGCATGTCCGGCAATAAAAACATCAGTGAAGTTTGAAGTGGAAGGTGCTTCAGATTGTTCAATTCCATCCCAAGAATGATCCGGGATATAAACTGGGCAATCATTCGGTAATTGATTTAAGTATGCATCTAAGCGTGGCTTATCATTCTCAAAACCAAGTAATGCAACCACAGGTTCTTTCGCCAGTCCTGAATGACGAACTGGGTCATTCGGGCCAATATTGTGATGCATAGAAGTAATCTGTGCCTCCACTTCCTGTTCCAAGCTATCAAACTTTTCTGCACGACGGATCGGCATATTAATGACCAATTTTGGATCTGCCGCACCGGCATAACTGTTTAGATTTCCACCCTCCTCAATAATTGCACAGGCTTGATCATAGCTTTCCTGAGATGCATAATTGGTCCAGATCACACTTGGTTTTCCAAACTCGGTTAATTTGGAAATAATTGCAGGATCCCTTCGATCGATTAACTCGACCCGAGTACCCCGTTTTCTTAAATCAGAAATGAGTGCATACTCGTTCATCTCCTCCAGTTTTGCTGGGGAACCGGTAATGTAAACCACTTGCGGTAATTCACTGTCTGGAACACTCGCCACAATGGTAAGATTGATCATGGCCATCCGCGCCGTTCCGGATAGGTATGCTAAGATCGAGCGGGGAGGAACTCCATATACAAATTCACCCTTATCATTAAAAGTAAAGATGTGCTTGTTCGTTCCAAAATTACAGGCAAAAGGTTCAGCATGGGCAAGGGAGATCAGGCTGGTGTCATTTTCGGGTTTTACCTTATTGAAAAGACTGCCAAATCCCTGTGAACGGATAAAGGAAGGTGCGATTCCTGGCACCGCATTAAATCTTCTCAGTCCACCCAGGTATTGATAGGAGTAGCCAAGTGCAGCAAGAACGCCCGAATCTTCCGGTTCAAAGCTTAATGGATTGATTGGTTGACTCGCGTGACCTGGAGTGATGACAACAATGTCTCCCGGACGAATTTCAGATTCTGCGGGTGCTTGAAGAACCAACTGCAATGTCTCATGACCTAACGCCACTTTTTCTACCCCCGAGGGTACCCGTGCATGAGCATCGAACTGCCGGATCGCCTTGGCATCGGAGGCACATCGACAATTTCCAAAACTTGCCAGAACAAAATCATTTTCGGTGGTTACCGAGCGAGGGAGTTCATCCGAAAGAAGTTCGATTCGATCCGGGCCAGTAAGAAAAACACCGAGGTGTTTCTGACGGGATTCCGCGAGCAAGGTATTGGTTCGAAATTGCAATGAATTATTCATGGGGTCTGACTTTTATCGTCTCCTGACGTATTGTAATAAAATCGAATTTTATTTTTCAAAGCACTGTACGCTCACATCCAAAATAGAAACCAATTATATTCCTTCTCTGTTTCGATGGACAAGTTCCCCTGTGGTTGGATTACTTGTTAATTGATGTCCAGGCAGTGGCATAATACGTTCATGGATTGCATCGATCATCCATGAAGGTTGAGGAAAATAATCCTCTTCCACTTCCGCACAGGGTGTAATCCAATTACGAGAACCTACCACTACGGGGGGAGAGTCTAAATCATCAAATGCCAACTGGCTAATATTGGAGGCAATATCCTGCATTACTGAACCGCGGGCACAAGCATCCGAAGAGAGTAATACCTTTCCAGTCTTTCGAACGGATTCAATTAACGGATCATAATCCAAGGGGTTAATCGAGCGACAATCAAATACATCGCAAGTAATCCCGTATTTTTCTTCAAGAATATCAGCTGCCTCTAATGCACGGTACATCGTTGCACCCACAGTAATTAAGGTAATATCTTTTCCGGTTCTTCTCTTTGCCGGAAGACCAAAGGGAATTTCATAATATTCTTCAGGGACTTCTTTTTCAAATAATTCACCAATATCATAAAGTCGCTGGCTTTCAAAAAATATCACCGGATCACTACCTGCCAATGCGGTGTTAAGCATTCCCTTGGCATCATAGGGAGTACAGGGGAAAACGACCTGAAGGCCGGGAATATGATTCACGAGTGCACTCCAATCCTGTGAGTGTTGAGCACCATATTTGGAACCAACAGAGACGCGAAGGACGACAGGCATTTCTAAAATACATGCCGACATACTTTGCCACTTGGCCAACTGATTAAAAATCTCATCCCCAGCTCGGCCCATAAAGTCACAATACATCAATTCGACTAATGCACGACCTCCCTCCAATGCATATCCTACCGCACTACCCACAATAGCGGCTTCAGAAATAGGTGAGTTAAAAAGGCGATGGTAGGGAAGGGATTCGGTTAATCCTCGATAACAGGCAAAAGCTCCTCCCCAGTCACGATTTTCTTCTCCGTAAGCAACCAGAGTGGAATCTTTTTGAAAGCGATGAAATGCGGCTTCAAAAATGGCATCACGATATTGATAAACTTTATTTTTGGAGACTGGTTTACCATCAATAATACCAGCTCTTGATTTTTTGGCTAATGCTTGAACCCGTGGGTTCTCAGACGCGGCCAAGATTAATTCAGGCTCCCGGGAGGGGTCGTAATTTTCAACTTTTCTCTTCGAGAACATCAAATTTCCAATTTTTTCAGAAGCAAGTCTTGGAGAAACCTCCAAATCGGAAGCCAAGCGGCATGCTTGGATCATTGCCTTGGTAGTATTTGCCTTGGTCTGTTCAATCGCTTCCTCAGTCAGCATACCGGCCTCAATCAATTCCTTGGAATAAGCATTTAATGGATCCACTGCCTGCCAAGCCTCGACCTCTTCTTTTAATCGGTAGGAAGAAGCGTCTGAGGGAGAATGTCCGGAATAACGGTAAGTAATTGTTTCTAATAAAACTGGACCATCCCCGTTTTCAATCAATGCTTTCTTACGCTTAATTGCGTCCACCACAGCTAATGGATTATATCCGTCCACACGCTCCGCATGCATTGATTGCGGGTTCACACCGGCACCCACCCGGGCGAGATAATCAAACGCCATGGTTTCACCAGCAGTCTGACCCCCCATTCCGTAGAAATTATTCATGAAATTAAAAATGATAGGCAGTCCCCCCTTCATCCCTTCTTCCCAGAGTTCGTGAAACTGGCGCATCGATGCAAAGTTCATCGCTTCCCAAGTCGGACCGCACCCCATCGATGCATCCCCCACATTTGAAATTACAATTCCGTCTTTCCGGTTTACCTTTTTAAAGAGTGCGGCCCCCATCGCAATATCAGCAGAACCGCCCACAATTGCATTATTGGGCAGGATTCCAAAGGGAGGAAAAAAGGCATGCATTGAACCGCCTAAGCCCCGATTAAATCCATTTTCACGACCAAAAATCTCGGCTAATGCACCGTAGAGTAAAAAATTACGAGCCAAATCCTTCACGGAATCTGAACCTTGTTTCTCGACCACTCGGTAACAATCACCACCGAGGAAATTTTCCATAATTTCAATCAAAGAATCATCATCCAATTTTCGAATAGCGGACATTCCCTTGGCCAAAATCTCGCCATGAGAACGGTGAGAACCAAGAATATGATCGTCAATACCTAAAAGAAAAGCTTGTCCAACAGAGGATGCTTCCTGTCCGATCGAGAGGTGGGCCGGTCCTTTATGATCATATTCAATTCCTTCATAGGAACCCTGCGTTTTAATAGTTTGAAGCATGTTTTCAAACACGCGAATAAGAAGCATGTCTTCATACATACCAACTAAAGCTTCTGCCCCATAGGCTTCTTTCTCTTTGGCAATATCTTGCTTGTACTGATTGAGTGGAATTTCAGCAAACGGGACCGTTCCTGCTTTGCGTTCTTTTGCGGGTTCTATAATTTGTGACTTAGGCATGACGAAAAATGTTAAATTTTAATAAATGAGTTACCGAACGGCCATGAAGACGTCCTTCATAATTTCGGAAGTGGTGGGGTGAGGGAAAACAATCTCTGCAATTTCCTCTTCTCGTAATTCGGTTTCTAACATCGCAGTCGCACCAAATATCATCTCGGAACAGGCACCCCCTACCATGTGAACACCAATTAAACGATTGGTATCCGCATCCAGGACCACCTTGCACATTCCCTCTTCACCGGGATTTTCCGCAATATAACGGGCATTAATCGCCATCGGTATCTTTCCAGTCTTCACCTTGAATCCACGATCAATCGCCTCCTCTTTGGTTAATCCGACAACTGCCACCTCCGGGCTGGTATAAACAACCGCGGGCATAGTATCGTGGCGCATTTGATCCTTTTGGCCATTGATATTGTGAACCACAACCTCTGCCATCCGACTTGCCGCATGGGCAAGCCATGCTTGTCCAGTCACATCTCCCGCTGCCCAAAGGCCTGGCAAATTGGTTGCTCCGCGATTATCGACTTTAACTCCTCCTCTCGGATCAAAATCCAAACCAATTTCCTCTAATCCTAAACCGGATACATTAGGTCGGCGTCCAGTGGCAACGAGAACTAAATCGGCGTCCATATTCTTACTCTCACCATCGAGGGTAAAGTGAACGGACTTCCCTTCAAAACTCTCCACTTTTGCACCTAATTGGAAAGTTACTCCCTTCTTTTCTAATTCCTTACGAAGAATCGCCGCAATTTCAGAATCTAAATTCGGACAAATTTCTGGCATGGCTTCCAACACAGTCACGGGTACACCGACAGAGGCATAAACACAGGCAAATTCGCATCCAATTACGCCCCCCCCCACAATCACTAGATTCTTTGGTAAAGTATCAATATTCAAAATTCCAGTCGAATCAACAATGTGATCCGCTTCAATTCCAGGAATAGGGGGAATCGTAGGGGAAGATCCTGTACAAAGGAGAATGTTATCGGCCTCATGAGTCTCTCCATTCACAGTAAAAGAAGAGCCTTTTGATAAAGTAGCCTCCCCTTCAATCACCTCCACCTTGTGCTTTTTCATTAACCCGGCAATCCCATCTCTCATTCGATCCATGACCGAATTTTTATGAGCATGAGCTTTTCCGAAATCAAATGATAACGAACCCGCTTCGACCCCAAAGATCGAACCATGCTTGGCGTGATGATAAGTTTTCGCAGCCTGCAGAAGCGTCTTCGAAGGAACACAACCCTCATTTAAACAGACGCCTCCAAGCTTTTTCTTTTCCACCATTACCACTTTTAAACCTGCAGACGCAGCTTTTTTCGCAGCCACATACCCGGCAGGTCCGGCACCAATTACAGCAAAGTCATATTTCACAATTATTCTTCTCCTTCAATTTTTTGTGGGTTTTCACCCGGATGATTTTCTAAATGATTAACCAAGGTTTGTATAAAACGGGCAGCGGGTGCTCCGTCAATTGCCTGGTGGTCGATTGTTAAACTCAAAGAGATTTGATCGACAAAGGAAACCTCTCCCTCCTCATTCTTCTTCGGCTTTAAACTAATTCCTCCCACTCCGAGGATTGCAATTTCTGGGACATTCAAAACAGGAGTAAAATTTTCCACTCCAAGCATTCCAAGATTAGTCAGTGTAAATGTACCTCCAGACAGATCATCGGGTTGGATTGTTCCCTCCCGGCAGGCAATCGCTTTTTTCTTAATTTCGGAAGAAAGCATTTCTAATGACATCTTGGATGCCTCCTGGACAACCGGGACCATTAAACCACGGGGCGAATCCACTGCGATACCAAGATTTACTTCATGAAAAACGGCCAACCGGTCTCCCAAGAAATGAGCATTCATTTCTGGATGATTCTGCAAGGCAGCTAAAATGGCTTGGGCAATTAAGTCATTAATCGATACTTTCGACTCACCATCCGCCAAGCGTTTCTTTCGATACTTCTGACAATTTGTCACATCAAAAGAAGAGTGTAATGTTAATTGAGCAGTTCCCTGTAGGGACTGCATCATACGCTCGGCAATTAATTTCCGGATTCCCTTTACCGGTTCAACCTCTGCACCTTCAATCGCACCCGGCTGACGCATATCGGAAGCAAGTGCCATCCCGGCAATACCCGAACCACGAACCGGGGCTTCGAGGCCCTGTTCTTTCGCACGCACACGGGCAGCCGCTGATAACCTTGGCGTTCCGGCAAGAAATGCATCCACATCCCGTTCGATTACGCGACCTCCAGGGCCAGTACCAACTAAAGTTTCTGCATCCACGCCCAGGTTCATTGCTTTCTTACGTGCCCGCGGACTCACTCCGGAAGAGGGGACATGTGAAGTCGTAGATAAATCAACTGGGGCAGAAGCGGGGGATTGATCGGCCGCTACGGTGGACTGAACGGCAGAAGATTCAGGAGTTGAGCTAGTCGCAGGTAAAGCCGTTGCGGATGCACTCTCTGTTGCTGGACGAAGGTCATCAATATTTTCTCCCTCTGCACCAATGGCAATTACATTGGCAAGAACCGGAACATCGTCATCCGCTTCCCAAAAAAGCTCCAGTACAGTTCCAGAAGCCGTAGACTCGAGGTCAAAGCTTGCTTTATCAGTCTCAATCACTGCCAGTACATCGCCTTCGGCTACGGTGTCACCTGGTTGGACTTTCCATTCGGTAAGGATACAGCTTTCAACTGATTGTCCTTGTCGGGGCATGATTACTGGATTTGCCATAATATTATTTTCTTGGTTATAAACTTATACGACGCAGACTTTTAGTCCACGCTTGGGTAAAGATTTGGTAAAAATAGGGGGTAGGTTTTGATCGCTCACTAAGATGTCTACTTTATCCCAGTCAGAAACGCGGGCGAATGATACTTTCTCTGCCTTGCTCGAATCCGCTAATAGCACCACTTGGACTGCCTGCTCCGCGACCAGTCCTTTCACAAATGCCTCATTGGGGTCAGTGGTGGTCAACCCGTTCTTTAAGCAGAATCCCATCGTACCCATGAACGCACGGTCCACCCGGACTTGGCTCAGTACGGCAGAAGTCAAGGGTCCCACCATCGTTTGACTGATTTTTCGAAGTTCTCCACCAGTCAGAATCACCCGGGGTTCCGAATTGGCTAGTTCCGCAGCTGCCCGTAAAGAATTGGTCACCACAGTTAAATCATTTCGGTTCTTCAATAAGCGGGCCAAGCAAAGTGTGGTACTTCCCCCATCCAGGAAAAGCGATTCTTCCTGCCCAATTAATTGATACGCTTCCTCTGCAATCGCACGTTTTTGTTTCGAAAATTGATTGGTTTTATCATCAAACACCGCTTCATCAAGTCGGTTCTCAGTACTCACCGCACCGCCATGGACACGCCGTACCTTTCCCTCCTCTTCTAACACCTCTAAGTCTCGTCTTATTGTGGCAACCGAAACTTTTAATTCACGTCGCAGGTCTTCCACACGGGCAACACCGCTTTCTCGTACGAGTAATCGGATGTGCTCTCTTCTTTGAGGGGCTAGTGTTGGACAGGCTTCACGAATCATAATGATCGAATAAGATTGTTTTTGATCGTTTTTGATGGAATTGCAATCCTAGAATAATCTTTTTTGAATTTAAAGGAGGAATGAAGGGAAGGAGAAAATCAAAAATTGGTGATGATTAACTCCTGTAATTCATTTTTTTCCTCGCATTGAACCTCTTTCCAAACCTGTTCCAATCCGGCCTCAGGGGAATCCCATTTATTTTTCTCACAGGCATAGCGAAGTGCAATACCTGCCCCCTTGGCTAATAAACGAGGCTCCACTCCAGCCCTGCAGGCTAATCTCATCGAACCCAGTAAACGATCATCCCAACCGATTTTACGCACCGGGTCGCGGGTTACTCGATCCACAGGATCTCGAAGAAAAGGATTTACCATACGAGTAAGGGCTTCATCAACATGTTCCTGAAATCCGAGTTCTGTAAATAAAGGATCGTCCACAGAGGCATATTGATGACACAACCCAATTCCTGCCTCCTTTAAAAAAGAATTCCTTGCCCACTCCATCAGATCGGAGCGTTTTCCAGCGTCATGCATAAAATCAATTCCTTCTTCCTTTGCCAAATAACCTAACAGAGCATGGATCGCATTATGTCCAAGAAATTTGGTGATGGCAAAAGGATCCAATTCAGACTTGGTAACAAACTGAGTGAATCCTCGTTTAAAATCATTTGGAACTTTTTCCTCAATTAAAATTTGGTCAAATTCTTCCACTAAAAAAGCCCGGTTCAACCCATCCACAATCGGCCTTAGTCCTTCCGCCTGAATTCGTTCTTGATCCGTGACCACCGAGCACATTTTGGCAATTACCGTTTCCGAAAAAACGAAGCGGTTTTCTTGAAAATCGGGAAGGTATGAAGAACATGCATCCTGTAACCGGGAAGCAGCCCGGGAATCATTCTCTGCTGCATAAATAACACAGGAGGGAAGTTTGGATGAATCGATTTTCCTTCTCAGCCCCTCGCTAATTAATTTTGCCACTGAAGCCTCCTCCCCAACATCGTATAGTTTAAAACTCGGTAACGCGGTGCATAATTCCTGAGCTTCCGCAATTGCATCAATTAATTGCTCACGATCCTCCGCTACTAAAGGATTATAAATTTCAATCCCCTCCACCTGGATATTACTTAAGCGGGTGGATCCGGCAATATTGGAAAAATAAGTGCCCCCGCTCCGCCTGACATGATTTACTAATTCCGCATCAATTTCCGAGACTACCAGCCTTGAAAAAGACTGGGATGAATATGCTTCTGCTAAAAATAGCCCCCCCTGGATCGCACCAAAGCCAAAGCCGACAAAAGTGGACATTTACTAAGCAGACATTACCTGGCGGGCAAGTTCAGTCACTTCTCCCGCACTCATCTCAGAATGTAATGCCTCCTTTAAGCGCTTCTCTCCCCGTGGGGAATAGAGCTCTCCAAATGTAGCATAAAACTCATTCTTGGTAGTCGTGTCTGAAAATTGATTACTGGCCCAGTCACTCAGATAGCCCATTCCGGTATCCCTTTGGAGTGTTGAATGGGCATGAAGAATCCAGGAACCGCGAATAAATACCGGTTGTAAGGGAGCTAATTCTGCGGAAGAAAAATCATCCACAAATTTTTGCCCCGGACTGTTCATCTCTGTACCACCCAGTAAAGGAAGGCCAAGGTCTTGGGTTAATTGAACAACTTGTTTTAAATTTTCCAATTTTTGATCCGATTGCCCGGGAGTATAATTGCGGTCGGGGATAATATTAAATGCAGCCACTCCGGTTGAACGCCCCACCTCCACAAGTTCCTCAATCGACTGCTCCCCAATGGAACAACCATCAAGCCAGGTAAAGGTGGGAATCGCACCACATAATAATACAAATTGATTCATTTCCGCCATATTCGGGAAAGACCCAGAGTCAGGTTTTACATACCCCACCCCACCCTGCTTCATCGTTTTTGCTCGAATTAAATCAGTAATCGGTCGCCCTTCTGGTAATTCTTTGATGTCCGCTGGTGCCACCCCCAGTTTTTCACTCCAAAATTTTCTTAAATCCTCCTCCACTGGATACATCGCTGCTGCCTTTCGGGCGTACGCCACACAGAGATGCCGTTCCGTTGCATTACCATTGGGAGTAAGGGGAAGTACATCCTTATTATAATCTAAAAGTAAGGGGGAAAGAAATTCATTTACCCGGGCCACCATGGCCAAATTACGCTCCGCCGAAGTGGATCGCATAGTATCGAGAAAAATCTGTGCCTCCTGTGGAATACGGGTCGTAGTAAAACCAGTACCCATGTGATAACTGATTCCAGGTTCGCCCGGAGAATTAATTTCCCGGTCTGCAAACTCGGGTACAAAGACACGGGATTCAATTCCAATACATGCTTTTAAATCAAGTAATCGACTGGCACTCCAAAACTCTTCCAAGCCATCGAGCACATCAAAGTCAACAATTCCCCCCATCTCCAAGCCTTCCCTCTTCGCTTCCACTGCGAATCGAGTGGGAGAATATCCTTTGTAATTAAATGAATAAAAGGTATGGGCATGGGCATTCACAATCGGACGAATGCTTGGAAAAGTTTCCTCTCTGGCAATCTGAGCCAGTGAATCTTGTCGCGTTGAAGAATTGAAATCGTTTAAGGAATCCTGAATCATTAATGAGTGAGAGTTAGGTTATAAAATTAGTTTTTGTCTTCTCCGATTCCGAATTGGTCAGCCAATGCAAGGCATTCCTCGAGAGAACGTAATCCATCGGTACAGGTCGGGTTGGACATACAGGCAGTAGCGGCACAGGTTCCGGTGAGCAAACACTTTTCTAAAGGCCAGTCCTCGTGGATACCAAGCAATACACCCGAACAAAAAGCATCCCCTGCTCCCGCAGCCCCTTTAATGTAGTCCTTGGGTAAAGATAAAGAGCCCTGACGAAGTTTTTCACCGGAGCTTTTTGCCCCATAAGAACCTTCCGGGAAATGAATTGCCACCAGATCAGACACCCCCAATTCGAAAAGTTTTTGACTCGCTTCCTCAATTCCATCTTCCAGTAATTGACCATCCTTGCGTACTGCCACACCGGTTACTTTACTGGCTTCGATTTCATTAAGTATGCAATAATCAACCTGCTTTAATGCCGGTCCAATAATTTTGGAAAAGCGCTCGCTGTCCTCGCTCACCACATCGATGCTGGTTTTAAAGCCAGCCGCCCGGGCTTTGGCGAGTAAAGCAGCCCCCACAGTTCCATGCTCCGAGTCTTCCGCATCAATTGCATCCAATAAGAGCAGGTAACCGAGATGAAAAATTTTCGCATTACTCCCTGCGAAATCAATATCTTCTCCCGCCCAGGTTGCGTTGGCTCCACGATTGTGAAAAAAAGTTCTTCTTCCCCCTTCAATTTCGGTCATCACATCGGTGTAAGAAGTTGATGTTCCCGGAGACACTGAAATAAATGCGGGATCAATCCCATTTGATCGACAATCCTCTAGAATATATTCTCCCAGTCGATCCTGTCCCACTAGGCCGGCACCCACCAGTGGAAAACCCGCACCCATCTTCGCCAAGTCAAGCAACACATTATAAGGGGAACCACCCGTTCCTTGAGACTGATCAAAAATATTCGCAAGTTGTTCATGCTTGGGGTAGACATCAATCATTTTGACTTGGTCTATAATCCAGTTTCCGCCAGCAAGGAGGCCACTACGGTTATTGGTGATATCTTGATTCATCGTAATTTCAACAGGTTAGGAGTTTAAAAAGAAAGTGAAAAAATTGGGGTTTGTCTTTACAGGTCAAAGAAAACAAAGTTGAAAGCATACGAATACTCCGTTCCTCTCAATCCTAAAATTAAATAAAATGTATCGGGCAATACCTTGGTCAGAAGATCAACTAAATACCCTAGATTCTACTTTTAACTAAATTAATAAACAGTCTATGAGAATTTTTCTTTTATTAAATATGTTTTGGGCAGTGCTTTGTTATAGCAAGGTTACGCTTGAAGAAATCCCCAGACTTAATACTGCGACCGCATTAAAAATCCTTGCATCCTGTCATCAAGAATCAATCAACCAAAAAGTCGAAGTGGCCATTATGGTCGTGGGAATAGATGGTCGCATACTGGCCAGTTCTAAAAGTGAAAAAATGGATCCGGGCCTGTACGATTTCGCAAAATTTAAAGCACAAACATCCTGCTTTAAAGGAGTAGCGACTGAGGAGTTAGAAGCCCGAAATGGCGAAAATCTTGAAATTATCGATATTGGTAGCCTGAAAGTTATTCGGGGAGTAAAAGGGGGAATCCCTTTGTATTATAATGGCAAACTGGTCGGGGCTATTGGGGTGAGCGGTGCAAATCCGGATATTGATAAGATTATCGCGATTAAGGGAATTGAAAAGATCGAGGAACTCAGCGACAAAAAATAAAACTTTTTATTTTGTACTAAAAAGGACAGCAAAAAATTTCCCTAAGCCTTCTCGTCGATCTTCTTCTCAATCGCTTCGATTACCACATCCATAGATTTGATCCGGGCATAGCGCTTACAATTACCCTCGATAATCGTCCACGGGGCAAAGGGGGTATGAGTACGCAGAAACATTTCCTCGGCCGCTTCTTCATACAAATCCCACTTTTCCCGATTTCGCCAGTCCTCCTCGTGTAATTTCCATAATTTGGCGGGGTTTTCCTTGCGTGCTTCAAAGCGTTTTAATTGTTCGTCTTTATCGATATGAACCCAGAATTTCACCAAAGCGGTTCCATAATTATGAAAGTTCTCCTCCATTTCATTAATTTCACGATAAGCCTGTTTCCAGTCATTCTCACCACAAAAACCTTCCACCCGTTCAACCAACACACGACCATACCAGGAACGGTCAAAAATAGTTAAATGACCGGCCTTAGGAAACTCCGTCCAAAAACGCCATAAATAATGGTGTACTTTTTCCACATCATTAGGAGCGGATATGGGAATCACCTCATAACCCCGCGGATCCATTTCTTCAGTTAAACGGCGAATATTTCCGCCTTTTCCCGCAGCATCCCAACCTTCATAGACAATGACCATGGGGATGCGCAACCGATAGAGTTCATTATGGAGTTCATGAATTTTTTTCTGCCGGGTAATTAATTTTTTTCGATACTCGTCTTTGCCCAAGGATAAAGAAGTGTCCACCTTGCGCAAGGAAGGGGCAGTCTTACAAGTGGGTAACTTGGCCGGAATATTGCGGTTAAACTTGATTCCGCCTTTTCGTTTATCAACTTTATTCCTCAGTAAATCGACCAGGATTTGTAGAGTCTTAACCGTAGCGGGAAGAAATTTTGTGGTGTCAATCTCTTGCCAATGGGCACCGTCCACCA